>NZ_LWSR01000099.1:0-8506 GCF_001660745.1 Gardnerella sp. 26-12 | reverse complement strand
ATATTGAATATAGTTGTTACCTTAATCGCATGGTAGTTTTTGCCTATATTACTTGAATTATTACGCGGGGGGGGGGTATCCTTTGCTCTATTAACAAGCTCTTTTGCAAGATGTGAGTTTATGTCTGCAGAGCGAGTTGAAGAGAAAATATATAAGTGAGGACTGTTAATGGTTAAGAAAACACAAGCTGCTAAAAATGCTTTACATGTGTCTAAAAATTACGCGTATTTGAAGCCGAGTACACTTCGTTCAATGGCGAAAGAGATAAGTGGAACTCGTTTAGAAGCATGTAAGTCGTATGCGATTTCACGTTTACCGAAAATTGCTGTGACTGCAACATTGGCAAGCTTGCTTGCTTGTGGTGCTGGTTTGCCAACTCATCAAGCTTGGGCTAATGGTTTTAATCTTCCTGATGGTAGCTATAGGTATGCGAATCGCGATTCTTCTACAAAGGCGCAGAGGTATGTGGATATTAAACTAGTGCCATGCGATGATAAACAAAACGATAATAAGGAAACAGCAGACAGAAAAACTTACGGACAATATTATAAGGTTGAGTACCAGTTTAATTCTCATGGTGAATGGTGGGGCGGTCGACCATTCTGGTGGGCGAGCGTGCCTAAGGACGTCACGATTGTAGACGATAGCATTACTTTGTATAAGGACGAAGAGTTGACTGGTGGTTCGGCTTCTCAAAAAACAGGTACACAATATACAAAGGCTGCTTGGGATCAGTCTGTAAGCCGTTTCTGGTTTGATAATAATAAAGCGCAAGGTGCTGAATTTAAGAGTAACTGGGAAAGAATGACCGGTGAAGCCGGCGGTTATGATAAATCTGGTGATACTCTCGATACTTCTAGGGAGTATAAGAATGCTACTAGCGCTTTGATTATTAACTGGGAGAGTAGAGGCAATAGAAGATCTAAGATTAGCTTCGTTATTAAACTGAATGATAAAACGAAGCCTTTGAAGTTTGCTGCAGGTGTGTACCAAGTGATGGGCAACTGGCATTACACTGCTGGTAAGGTTGAGCTTGCGCCGACGTTGCCAGAGTATTCCAAGGAATTAGAACTTGCTTATCCTAAAGATAAAGTAGAGGTTGATTCTTCGAAATATGGCAAGAATCTTTCAGAAGATGCGAAGAAGTCTGTTCTTACAAAGCTGTGGGAAGCTAATAAGAATAATGCTGATGTACTGAAAAAGCTTAACGGTATGCCGGAAGTTCCTACTGAAGCGGCTTTCAAAAAGGCTGTAAAAGTCAATGACGATGGTAGCGCAACGGTAACGTATAAAGATAACTCTACGGATACTATTTTTAAGGAGAATCTGACTAAACGCTACGTGCCATTGTCAGAGCGCACAAAAATTACGTATCCAGCTTTGACTTCTGTGAAGAATCCAACTGCTCTTGATCAGTCAGAGAAGAAGCAAGTTGAAAATGCTATTAAGAAGGCTAATGATAAGATTAAGAATCTTATAGAAAAGGTTGATGTTGCCGCTAATGGTGATGCAACAATCACATTCAAGGATGCAACTGGTACTCATTCAACTAAAAAGCTTGAAGGCAAGTATCTTGTAAAGAAGCAGCGTTCACTTGCGGATAAGTTTACCCCTTACTATCCAGTTCCAATGGCAGTTGGAAAACCACAAGAGTTGACTCAAGGTGAGCAAACGGAACTTGTGAAGAAAGTTTATGAAGCGAATAAAACTAAAGCTGACTTCATAGATGCAATTGGTAAGCTTAACAATCTAGAAGAAGCTAAGAAATCTATTACAGTAGATAATAAAGGCAACGTGACTATCACTTATACTGATAAGTCTACTGATAAGCTCGATGGCAGCAAGCTGGTGTATCAAGCGAAGAAGCTTAATGAGACTACTTACATTACGCTTCCAGCTCGTACACCTGTACAAGATGCTAAGAAGATTCAAGAAAAAGAACGGTCAACTATTAGGCAAGCTATCTTAACAGCCAATAATGAGCTTCAAAGCAAGCTAAAAGGCAGTAATGAAAATAGTGCTATCACATTTGATGATAATACGCATACTATGACTGTTAAGTTTAATGATGATTCAACGTCTACCTTCGACTATTCTGAGTTGGTATACACCAAGGGTAATCCAGAGAATCCAACAACTGAAACAAAAAATAATAATGGGTACAAGTACAACATTACTAAGATTGCTGTTGCTGATAAAAACAAATTAACTCAAGATGATTGGCATAAGTTTGTTAGGAAGTTTATTCAAGATAACTGGAAAGCAAAAGCTGGAAAATCTGAGATAAACGATCAATATATAAATAGTACGAATGGTCTTCTCAATCAACTTCATGCGCCTGACTCTAATACGGGTGGTGGTATGACGTTGTATAAATTCTTTAGCGATTGGGATGTAACGTCTGGATCTACACTAAAACTCGGTGATAATAGAAGTAATAAAGGTATTGTTTCTTTATATCAACATGATGATGAGGTTGAGATAAAAGCATTACAGGGTTGGAATCCGAATACGGTTATTACTCTTACCAAGAACGACTGCTTTGTATCTAATGCTGCTGCTCCTAAGCCTGAAGAACTTAAGAATGAAGCTAATGATCTTATTGACAAGATTCTTAAGAAAAATGGCTTGAATGATCAAGAGATTAAGAAGTTCAAGGAAGATCATCAAGGTGAAATCAACAATATTACTAAGCCAGAAGATGTAGACAAGATTATTAAGTCTGCTGATAAGCATGGTAAAGATGAGAAGAAAAAGAAAGATGCTCAACAGCAGATTAATGATGCTAAGAATAATCTTGGTTTGACTCCTGAGCAAAAGACTGAACTTGATAAGAAGATTGGTACTGAGACTGATCCTGAAAAGATCCGTGAGAAGATAAACGAGTTCCAAAAGGATCAGGATCAAAAGAAACAGGAAGAGCATAATAAGCAGCAGCAACAAGCTGATCAGCAGGCTGAGCAGGAGAAGCAACAGCAGCAGCAGAAAGATGATGCGAAGGTTGATACTGATATACAAACTCAGAATCAGCAAGAACAGCAAGACACAGGCAAGGCTGAAGAAGCTAAGAAGACAGCTGAACTTGAGAAGCAAAAGCAGGCTGCTATTGATGAAATTAACGGGAATGATAAACTCAAGCCTGGGGACAAAGAGCAGTTTATTAAGCAAGTTAATGATGCTCAGGATACTAATGGTGTAAACAAAGCCAAGAATGATGCTACGTTAAAAGGCAATCAGAATCAGACTGCTGCTGATAGCAGTAATAACAATGGTCTTGATGCTGCTAAGACTGATGCTAAAGATAAGATTGGCAAGTTGAAGAATCTCAGCGAACAAGATAAGAAGAAGTATCAAAACGAAGTAGGTACTGCAGATAGTCTTGATAAAGTTGCAGAGATTCTCAACAAAGCTGAGTTTGAGGATGCTAAAACTGCAGCTAAGAAGAAGATTGCTGATCTGCAGAAGAATGGTGATCTTACGCAAGATGAGGCTGAAGGTTTCAATAAGCGTTTAGACGATTCTTCTACCGACTCTATACAAGACATTGATTCCATTCTTCAGGAAGCTGAGCTTGCAAAGACTAGAAAAGATGCGAATACTGCAATAGATAATCTTAAGAATCTTAATAATGCACAGAAGAAGGCTCTTAAGGAAGAAGTTGCAAATCCTGAAACTGACCCTAAGAGTGATTTAGACACTGTTGATAAGGTGAAAACTGCTATCAATAATGTTGTTACTAAGGCTAAAGATCTTGACGGCAAGATGAAGTCACTCAAGAATCTTGTGACTCTTATTAATGACCAGAAGTCTACTCTTACAGCAAAGCCTGATTATAAGGATAATAAGAAGACTGCTTTTGATAGTGCGTTCACAAATGCATCTACTCTTGTTGATGCAACTAAGGGTATGAATGCTGATGGTGCCAAGGTTGATGAGATTAAGAAGGCATTAGAAAAGGCTGTTCAGGATCTCGGTGGCAAGACTGTTGATAAGTCTGCACTGCAAAAACTTATTGACGGTGACACTGACTTCAAGAAGACGATCGCATACATTAACGCAGATCAGACTAAGAAAATTACTTACAATGAAGCTATTGCTGATGGTAATGCAGTGCTTACTGATGCTAATGCAACTGCTGAGAAAGTAGCTCAAGCTGTTAATGCTATCAATTCTGCTAAAGCTGCTCTTGATGGAGCGGTTAATACAACTGAACTTGAGCAGAAAGTTGCTGATTCTAAGAAGCTGAAGAAGTCGACTAACCCTCAATCTGTTGGCGATGCTAAGTATGAGAATGCTTCTGAAGCAAAGAAGTCTGCGTTTGATAAGGCTTTGCAAGAGGCAGAGTCCGCTCTTACTGAAGCTAAGAACGATCAGTCTCAGAAGTCTCCTGAGCAGAAGCAGCAAGCTGTTGATACTGCATTGACTGCACTCAAGCAAGCTGTTAATGAACTTGATGGTAACGACAAGACTCAATTGGTGGCAAAGCTTGCAGAAGCAAAAGATAAGAAGAATGATGTTTCTTATAAGAATGCTTCTGCTGAGAAGCAAGATGCTCTTAACAATGCTATAGACTCTGCAGAAAGCATTGTAAAGAAAGCTGGTGCAACAGAGAAAGAAATTTCTGATGCTACTTCTGCGCTTAATAATGCTGTTACTGGTTTGGACGGTCACGATACCTCTGCTTTGCAGACGGTTGTAACTGCTGCCGAGTCGAAGAAGAAGACTATTGCTTACATGAATGCTCCTGATACTACGAAGACTGCGTTTGATCAGGCTTTGCAAGCTGCTCAAGATATCTTGAAGAATCCTCAGGGCAAGACTGAGCAAGAAATCAACGATGCTAAGACTAAGCTTGAAACTGCTTCTAGTGCTCTTAATGGAACTGTAGATACGTCTAAGTTGCAGGCTGAAGTTGACAAAGCTGATTCTTTGAAGAAGTCCGTACAGTATACGAATGCTGTTCAGGATAAGAAATCTGCGTATGATACTGCTCTTGCTGCTGCTGAGTCTGCTCTTGCTGATGCGAAGGATGCTCAATCAGCGAATACTCCTGATCAGCAGCAGACTGCGGTTGATAATGCGCTTAAACAGCTTCAAACCGCAGCTGCTGCACTAAATGGTGTTGATATTGCTGATTTGCAAGCTGAGATTGCTCTTGAGAATAGTGTGAAAGAATCTGTAAAGTACGTGTATGATACTGCTGAAAAGCAGCAAGCATATAATAAGACTTTGCAAGATGCGAAGGAGCTTATATCTAAGCTAGCTGATCCTGCTGGTAAGGGTGTGGATCTTGCTGCTAAGTCTCAAGCAGATCGTAAAGCTCTTGTTGATACTGCGTTAAAGAATCTTAAGAATGCTAAAGATGCTTTGAATGGTGTTAATAAGACGGTATTGCAAGCTGAAGTTGATGATGATTCTCGCTTTAGCAAGTCGTTTGCCTACTTGCTTGGTGAAGCTCCTGATTTGGATGTGTATAAGAAGGCGTTGGCTGAAGCTAAACGTTTGCTTGCTGATCCTAACGCTACTCAGGCTCAGGTTGATGCTGCGGTTCAGAATCTTTCTGCTGCTCGTAAGGCTTTGGCTGCTGCTAAGGCTCATGCGGCTGATGTTCGTGCTTCTGTGCGCGCTCAGGTGTTGAAGAGTGGTAGTGTTGCTCAGCTTAGTAAGACTGGTAGTGACGTGTCTGTGTTTGGCTTGTTTGCTGCAACTCTTAGTGCTGCTGGTGCTGCGCTTTTCTCGGCTAAGCGTCGTGGTACTTCTCGCCACAGTAATAAGTAGAATATTTGCTAGCTGGTCTGGTTATTGCAGATCAGCTAGTTTTAGAGCTGCTTAATGTTTGCTTAATTGTATTCAGTAAGTTTGCTGAGTATTGGGTTAATTAGCATAATGAAGTTAATGTAAAATGTGCCTCACTTTGCGTCTTTCTTTACTACGCAAAGTGAGGCATTTTGCTATTTTAGTTTGCGATTACACGGGAAGTTATTGTTGCTTACTATATTTTAAGAGTTATCTTGCTTACAAAGCACTTATTGAAGTGTTTAGTCACTGAGTTGCTAAGTTATTGAAACATTGAAACATTAAACCTTAACGATTTGCATATATATGCATCCTTATGTATAATCTTTAAAAAATAAAATCTTGCAAGTGCTAATACACGTAAAAGAGTATAAAACATTCTGCACAAATTACTATACAGGAGACTCTCATGCACAAGATTGTTCAAAAATGGAATAACATTGACCTTATTTTACGCATTGTAATTGGTCTTTTTCTCGGTGCTGCGCTTGGTATTTTTGTGCCAGCTCACGTCTATGTGCTAGATCTTATGGGAAAACTTTTCGTCAGTGCGCTTAAATCTGTTGCGCCAATTTTAGTATTTTGCCTAGTTATTGGTGCGCTTGCGCAAGCAAAAAGTGTTGGCAATATGAAATTGGTAATAGGGCTGTACGCGCTATCTACGTTTACTGCAAGCCTTGTAGCCGTATGTGCTGCTATGATTTTCCCTGTTGATTTTACTTTTGCTCATGTTGCAGCAGCCTCTTCGCCGTCTCCTCAAGGAATTGGTGAGGTGCTTAATTCACTTGTGCTAAATATTGTTGTTAATCCTGTAGACGCTCTCGTTAAAGGTAACTTTATTGGTATCCTCTTCTGGGCGATTGCTTTCGGCGTTGCTCTGCGATTAGCCGAGCCTTCTACAAAAGCATTTTTCGATAACGTTTCATCTGCTATTGGAAAAATTGTTCACTGGATTATTAACGCAGCACCTTTTGGCATTATGGGTCTTGTTTATACAACAGTTGCAAGTAACGGTCTTCGTATTTTTAGCGAGTATGGTTTCGTTATTGCTTTGTTAGTAGGCACTATGGCTGTTACTGCTTTGATTATTAATCCTATTTTGGTTTTCGTACTTACGCGTAAGAATCCGTATCCTCTTGTTTTTAGGACTTTGCGTGATTCTGGTGTTACAGCGTTCTTCATGCGTTCTTCTGCTGCGAACATTCCTGTAAATATGAATTTGTGCGAAAAGCTTGGATTTAACAAAGACAATTACTCTGTTTCAATACCGCTTGGTTCAACTATTAATATGAGCGGAGCTGCTATAACTATTTCTATCATGTCTTTGTGCGCTGCTCACACGCTTGGTATTCGCGTTGATATTCCAACGGCTGTGATTCTTTCTGTGCTTTCTGCAGTTTCTGCTGCAGGCGCATCTGGTGTAGCTGGTGGTTCGCTTTTGCTTATACCTCTTGCATGCTCGTCGTTTGGTATTTCAAACGATATCGCTATGCAAGTAGTTGCTATTGGTCTTATTATTGGTGTTATTCAGGATTCTTGCGAAACCGCACTTAACTCTTCCACAGATGTTCTCTTTACTGCGGTTGGTGAATATCGTATGTGGCAGCGTGCAGGTATTAAGTTTAAAATGGGCAGGGATCATGAGCCAGTGCAGCTTAAAAAGTAGCTGTTCTAGCTGTTGCTAAGTATTCTTGCCAGTGCGCGTTCTTACGTTTTTACGTTTTTATGAGCGCGCACATTTATTATATTTGGATGTTTATTGTAAATGAATCTAACAGATGTTCAAATAAAATAGTAGAAGTGGAATCAGTATTTTTAGCGCGCATTAGACTTTAGGGAAGTGGTAGGTTGTGTTTGCAGGAATGCTGCGGTTGATCCACGCGTTTGCTGCGATTATACTTCCGCTTCCTATTGTGGTTTCTCCGCCTAAGATTGTTGCGTTTGCGTAAATTACAACATTATTCCCAATATTTGGATGTCGCTTTCCACCTTTTATAGGATTTCCGTTCTCGTCTAGCGCAAAACTTTTTGCACCCAGCGTTACTCCTTGATAAAGCTTAACATGTTCGCCGATTACAGTTGTTTCGCCAATTACAATGCCGGTTCCGTGATCAATGCAAAAATATGCGCCAATTTTTGCTCCTGGATGAATGTCGATTCCAGTTTTTCTGTGTGCATATTCGCTCATAAGTCTAGGAATTAGTGGCACGTTAAGCTCATAGAGTGCGTGAGCTGTGCGGTGAATAAGCATTGCGTAAAAACCAGGGTATGCGAGCGTGACTTCTACTTTGCTTGTGCAAGCAGGATCGCCTTCATATATTGCTTGAATATCTGTTAAAAGTAACTTTTTAATTGCAGGAAGTTTATGTATGAATTGATTGCAAGTTTCTTGAATTTTAATTGAGTTGCTTGTATAGGATTGAAGTTCGTGGAATATAATGCGTTCTATAGTGTCTACCGCGTTTGAAGTAACGGTATTCAAAGTAGCATTGAGTTGCGCAGTATCGTTACTTACATTGCGTGCATGCAACTCAGGCAAAAGTAACACCTGAGTTGCATGTATGAGCGCAAATAATATTGTGATAGTTGGGTATGAATGTAGCTTGCCTTATGTCAGAATCATGAATTGAATTGAGTTTGTTTATAAGGTCAAGATGCTCATTCATACATTAATCTCCAGTATTTTTTTGTTTTCTTTATTTTCTCGTTT
>NZ_LWSR01000098.1:0-8766 GCF_001660745.1 Gardnerella sp. 26-12 | reverse complement strand
CAATTGCCGGTGTCGGCAATTGTGCTTCGTCGCTGGTTCAGGGCGTTGAATATTACAAAAACGCTGATGACGGTGAGAAAATTCCAGGGTTGATGCACGCTGTATTTGGTCAGTATCGTGTGCGCGATATTGAGTTTGTTGCGGCGTTTGATGTTGATTCTCTAAAGGTTGGGCATGATTTAAGTGAAGCAATTGGCGCTTCACAAAATAACACAATTCGTTTTGCTGATGTACCAAATTTGGGTGTAGAAGTATTGCGTGGTCCAACTTATGACGGTCTTGGTGATTACTACCGTGAAATGATTGATGAGTCCGAGGCTGAACCTGTTGACGTTGCTCAAGTTTTGCGAGATAAGCATGTGGATGTGCTTGTTTCTTATCTTCCAGTAGGATCTGAGCAAGCCGATAAAGCTTATGCGACTGCTGCGATGGAAGCTGGCTGTGCATTTGTAAACTGCCTGCCAGTCTTCATTGCTTCTGATCCTGAGTGGGCACAAAAATTCCGTGATGCAGGAGTTCCTATTATTGGCGATGACATTAAAAGTCAGGTAGGTGCAACTATTACTCACCGCGTTATGGCTCGACTTTTTGAGGATCGCGGTGTGCGTTTGGATCGCACGTATCAGCTGAATGTTGGCGGAAATATGGACTTTATGAACATGCTTCAGCGTTCAAGACTTGAATCTAAAAAGATTTCTAAGACTCGTGCAGTAACTTCAATCGTGCCTCATGAAATGGATGAGCATAATGTTCATATTGGGCCTTCAGACTACGTAGCTTGGTTGGATGATCGCAAGTTTGCTTTCGTGCGTTTGGAAGGTACTACTTTTGGTGATGTTCCTTTGAATTTGGAGTACAAGCTTGAGGTTTGGGATTCTCCAAATTCTGCCGGAATTGTTATCGATGCTGTTCGAGCCGCAAAAATTGCTTTGGATCGCAAGCTTTCTGGTCCGGTTTTGGCTCCAAGTTCATACTTTATGAAGTCTCCTGCAGTTCAGCATGAAGATAGTGAAGCTCGCCAATTAGTTGAACGCTATATTGCTGGTGATGTTGAAGCTAACGAGTCTCAGCTTGATGAAGATACTGAATTTGCAAAAGAACATGGCAAGAGTGTGTGGCGCGCATAATTTATTACTACTCGACATGTAGCGAAAATCGTGTAATATAGATAAAGCCTCCGTGTGGCACTAAGTCACCCAATCCCCCCAGGGCAGAAATGCAGCAAGGGTAAGTGGCCTCTGGTGGGTGCGCGGAGGTTTTATTATGCGTAAAACTAGCGCGGTCGTAAATACTGTCGTAAAGTCTAAAGTATGAGTGAAGAATTTGCAGGAATTCAATCCAATAGCATTGACAATCAGCATGATGATTCTGCTGGAGAAAATGATGCGCTGCCGGTAGGTGGAACTTCGCAAGATATTAATCGCAACAGTGAAGGTAGTGACTATTCGCATCCTTTGGATTCGATTAATACGATTACGCCATTTTCTCCAATCTCATCTGAGGATAATGACGAAAAAATATCGCCTTTATTTCCAGAAAATACTGAAGAGAAATCTTCTAAACAGTCTGTAAAACAGTTTGTGAAACAAACTAAACGTCAATCTGATTTGTCTGATTTGTCTGATTTGTCGTATTCAACTAATCAGTTATCTTCTGAAGATTCTTCATCGGATGCAGATGATATTGATCAGCTTGATCCGCTCGTAAAGCGTCCTCGAATATCTACCATATTGTGGTGTGTTGCTATTGCAATTGTTTTCCTGGCTTCTGCTGCGTTCATATGGTTTATTAGTGTTCAAACAGTACTTGGTCAAAGCTATGAAGAAATGGTAATTGATGGATTTGGCTCTCATGGTATGCCGTCTTGGCTTGCATTTTGCTTGCGACCTATAAGCGTTTCTATGGTTGTTATAGTTACTGGCATAATAATTGCTCTTGTTTCACTCATAGTAGTTTGTATTCGTAAACGTTGGTGGCTTCTTGGTCAATGTGCTGGGATTATTATTCTTTCGGCTGCTGCTGAACCATTGAAAAAAATTCTTCCGCGCCCAATGCTTATAAGTATTGAATATTTGTCTGCAAATTCAGCACCTTCAGGTCATACCCTACTTATTACTGCATCATGTGCGTTGCTTATTTGCGCAGTTTCGCGCGTTTGGCGCGCATGGGCAGCGGTAGCTGCAGCTTTTATAAGCATTCTTGTGGAACTTTCTTTGGTTGCAGCACATTGGCATAGAGTTTCTGACGTTCTTATGTCATTACTTATCGTTGGTGCTGTAACGCTTATTATGCTCGCATGCACTCGCAGTAGTGGAATGGATATGCCAGCTTATCGACGTTCCTCAATTAGCGTTCAAATTGTAGGAAGCTCTATGATTACGATTGGTGTGTTGGCGTGTTTGTATGCACTTTATTTAATATGGCAAATTCTTCCTGGTGTTGATATTTTTGCTCAATGGGCTGCAAGCGTATCTTATGTAGCAACTTATTGGCTGATTATAGGTGTGTCTTTGCTTGTTTTTGGCGTAATTATGGTAATGCGTCACTCTACAGCTTCGCCGTTGAGTAGGCTTGGATTAGTAGGCGCTCCGCCGACGCCTCCATCTGCTTCTAAGTAATATTGTCTACTCTATCTGCTTTTATCCACCGAGGTGGAATGTAATAGACGTATAACTTAAGTTGCGATACAGTTAGCGTGAAACATATAGTTCGGAATTATATGTTCGATTGTGTTAGGAAAGGAGCGAATATGGCAGCACAGAATAAGCTAGTCATTGTGGAGTCTCCCACGAAAGCGCGAAAAATTGGCGGGTATTTAGGCAATGGATATACCGTCATGGCTTCAGTTGGGCATATTCGCGATCTCGCTCAGCCAAGCCAAGTTCCAGCCTCACGCAAAGCGGCGTTTGGTAAGTTTGGTGTAGATGTCGATCATGGTTTTGCGCCATATTACGTAGTTGGCTCAGATAAAAAGAAAACTGTTTCCGATTTAAAGTCTGCGCTCGCAAAAGCTGACGAATTATATCTGGCAACTGATGAGGATCGCGAAGGTGAAGCTATTGCGTGGCATTTGGTAGAAGCATTGAAGCCAACTGTGCCAGTAAAGCGCATGGTGTTTCATGAGATTACTAAGGATGCAATTCAAGCCTCGCTCAGTAATACTCGAAATGTTGACGACAATATGGTTGATGCGCAAGAAACTCGTCGTGTGTTAGACCGTTTGTATGGATATGAGCTTTCTCCTGTTTTGTGGAGGAAAGTTGGTCCTGGTCTTTCTGCTGGACGCGTGCAGTCTGTTGCTACTAGGTTGATTGTTGAGCGCGAACGCGAGCGTATGGCGTTTACTAAGGCGTCTTACTGGGATATTAGCGCGGTTTTAAGTTCTAAAGGCTCAGATGGCGAAAATGTTGATTTTGAAGCGCGCATGAGCGAGCTTTCTGGTCGTCGTTTGGCTGGTTCTAAAGATTTCAATTCAAAAGGTGAGTTGGTCTCTACAAAAGATGAATCACAAAAAGCTTTGCATGTTGATGCTGATTTTGCATCTAAGCTTTCTAAAGCTCTTGAGAATTCAGATTTTGTAGTTGACTCTATGGAAACGAAGCCGTATCGTCGTCGTCCTTTGCCACCTTTTACTACATCAACTTTGCAGCAAACTGCTGGAAACCGACTTTCAATGAGCTCTCGCCAAACTATGCGAGCTGCACAATCTCTATACGAAAACGGCTATATCACTTACATGCGTACGGATTCCGTAACGCTTTCCAAAGAAGCTATCGAAGCTGCGCGTAGTGCTGCTCGTGCAGCATTTGGCGACGAATATGTTTCGCAATCTCCTAAGCAGTACGCAACTACGTCTGCAGGAGCGCAGGAAGCTCATGAATGTATTCGCCCTGCTGGAGCGCGTTTCTTAAGCCCGGACGAGCTTGCAGATAAATTACCTGCGGATCAGCTAAAATTGTATACGCTTATTTGGCAACGAACCCTTGCGTCACAAATGGCTGATGCTACAGGTTTTACAGCAACTGTTAAGTTAAATGCTTCTGCTGGAGAATATGGAGAAGCTTTGTTCCAAGCTTCTGGAACAGTAATTACTTTTGCTGGTTTTATGAAGGTTTTTGGCAATGCTCATGCAACTGAAGGTGAAAGCGATAAGGCACTTCCTCAAATGCAAGCTGGGGATGTTCTTGAAGCTAAAAGTGTTAGTGCGGATTCTCACGAAACTCAGTCTCCTGCAAGATATACTGAAGCTTCTTTAGTTAAAACTTTGGAAGCTAAGGAAATAGGACGCCCTTCTACTTACGCAACGATTATTTCTACAATTATTGATCGCGGATACGTGTATGAGCGTGGACGTGCGTTAATTCCTTCTTGGCTTGCTTTTGCTGTAATTAAACTTTTGGAAGCGAATTTCCCAAAGTATGTTGATTACGCGTTTACTGCTGATATGGAAAATGGTTTGGACAGAATTGCGCATGGTGAAGAAACCGGTCGCGATTGGCTAACTAGATTCTATTTCGGTTCCGGTGAGGGTGCTGCTAATTCTGCTGATGAAGCTCATATTGGTTTGCAACAGCAGGTTGCAGAGCTTGGTGAAATTGATGCGCGTGAAATAAATACCATAGACATTGGCGATGGTTTGCATGTGCGTATTGGACGCTATGGTCCGTACTTGGAAGACATTAAGAATCTTGATGCTGAAGGCAACCCTCGTCATGCTTCTTTGCCAGAAACTTTAGCTCCAGATGAGTTAACTGTTGATGCTGCTCGAGAATTGCTTGAGAATAATGCTGAAGGTCCACGTGTGCTTGGAGTAGATCCAGAAACGGGTGGGAACGTAGAAGTGCGCAATGGTCGTTTTGGTCCGTACGTGGCACTGGTAGAAGAGCAGGATAACGCGGAAGATTCTAAGTCTTCTAAGGCTTCTAAAGCTCGTCCAAAAATGGCTTCTTTGTTTAAAACCATGGATCCAGCGACTTTGACTTTGCAAGAAGCGTTGCAACTCTTGAATTTGCCACGTTTGGTTGGTGAGTATGAAGAAGTTGATGCCGAAGGCGTTGTAAAACTAGCTCGTATCGAAGCAAATAATGGTCGTTACGGTCCATATTTAACTAAAACATATTCTGCTGTAGATACTTCTGCTGGAGAAACTGTGGAATCTAAGCCGGATACGCGATCCCTTTCTAGTGAAGATGCTATTTTTACTGTTACTTTGCAAGAAGCGAAAGATTTATTTGCGCAACCAAAGTACGTTAAGCGTACTCGTGGTGCCGCCAAGCCGCCTCTTCGTGAGCTTGGCGCAGATCCTGAAACTGGAAAGCCAGTAGTGATTAAGGATGGTTTCTACGGAGCTTATATTACTGATGGTGAAACGAATCGCACTTTGCCAAAGCAGTATACGCCTGAATCGATTGATCCGCAGGATGCGTTTGCACTTTTGGCGCAAAAGCGCGCCGCAGGTCCCGTAAAACGCAAAAAGCGCGCGACTAAGAGCACTGCAAAATCTTCTGAAAAGAAGTCTACTGCGAAAAAATCTATCGCAAAGAAAACTTCTACAAAGAAGACTACTTCAAAGAAATCTACCGCTAAAAAAGCATAGAATAAAATCTAAAGATTAAATAGACCTTGCATATGGAGTCAAAAAAATATGGCATCTAAGAATGACGATTTTTCTGGTGGCTGCGCTTGCGGAGGAAACTGCGGCTGCAGAAGTGAGCAATCTTATGCAAATAAAGGTTTATTTATTTCTTTCGAGGGCATTGATGGCGTTGGCAAAACTACGCAAGTTGAGGCTCTTAAAGATCATTTGCAATCTTTGGGGCGAGAAGTTGTAGTGACGCGTGAGCCTGGCGGTACGCAGTTGGGTAAAACTTTGCGCGAAATACTGTTGCATGGCACGAGTGTATCTGCCAGAACAGAAGCTTTGCTTTTTGCTGCGGATCGTGCACAGCATGTTGCGCAAGTGATTCGCCCGGCACTTAGCCGTGGTGCAGTAGTAATAACGGATCGTTATATTGATTCTTCGCTTGCTTACCAAGCAGGCGGTCGCGAATTGACTAAGGATGATGTGCGAACTTTAAGTGAGTGGGCAACGGATTCGCTATGGCCTAATCGCACTTATTTGCTAGATATGCAACCGGAAGATGCTTTTAAGCGTTTGCATCGCGAGCAAGATCGCATGGAATCAGCTGGAATAGATTTCGCTCGTCGCACTAGAGAAGCATTTTTAGATTTAGCGCAGGAGTCTGCAGATCGTTATCGCGTATTAGACGCAACGTTCTCGGCGAAATCATTATTTGAACTTATTGTGCAAGACGTACATAACTTAATTGAAGAAATTGAAACTAAATAAAATGGCGAACTTTATAAAGTGAAGAAGTAGAGAAGCTATGCAGGGGGTGAAGCGATGAGTGTGTGGGATAGCGTTATTGGGCAAGAACAGGTAGTTTCGCGATTGCGAAACATTGCTTGTGCGGACGCTAGCAAAATAGCGCAATCTTGGCTGATTTGCGGATCTGCTGGCTTCGGTAGTGCGCAAGTTGCGCGCGCTTTCGCTGCAGCTCTCGAAAGTCCGGATCATGGAGAAGGCAGTGATGGAATTAGTGGCGAAGGTGAGCTTAGTAAAACTGCCAAAGAAGTTTTAGCAGGATCGCATCCTGATGTGCATACGCTTGCAACAAAAGGCGTAACTCTTAGCATTGACGATGTGCGTGAGGCAATTGGGATTTCTGAGCAGATGCCTAGCACTGCTCCTTGGCGAATCATAATTATTGAAGATGTTGACCGAATGTTGGAACGTAGCACGAACGTTCTTCTTAAAGAGATTGAAGAGCCAAGTGAGCATACGATTTGGCTTTTATGCGCTTCAAGTGTTATGGATGTGCTTCCAACAATTCGTTCGCGTACACAACTTGTGCAATTAGCTACTCCAAACGAGCAGTCTATAGCAGAATATCTTACTAAAAAAACGGATGCGGATAATAAGCTAGCGAGTCGTGCAGCCAGGCTTTCTCAAGGAAATATAGCAACTGCTTTTATTTACGCAAGCGATGAGCGTGCTTTAAGTAGGCGAGATGAGCTTGTTGCAGGATTGCTTCGTATGCATGATGCTGCCGACGCAATTATGCTTGCTGCAATGCTTATTGACGATGCAAAAGCACAAGCAGAAGATGAGGTTCAGCGAAATGTTGAGGATCAACAAAAAGAATTTCGCAGAATTAACGGATTAGGCGATGAGGATCGCATTCCGCCCAAATTGCGCGCAAACTACAATGCAATTGGAAAAAAGGATGATGTAAAACGTAAAGTAACTCGTGTAAGCCGTGACGTGTTATGCCGTTCTCTTGACGCAATCGATAGCGTGTATAGAGACGTTTTAGTTGTTATTAACGACGCGCAAAAGTCTTCGCCAATTATAAATCAGGAATACAAGTCTAGAATTGTCCAGTTGGCACAAAGCATGACAGCAAGTAGAGCCTTGGATTGCGTTGACAGTATTGCTACTGCTCGTCGTCGGCTTTCGAGAAATGGTAACGCAACTCTTGTTTTTGAAGCGCTATTTTGCTCACTTTTGCAAAGTCAATAAAATGCAAAAGTATCATATCCTCCACGGAAGTGACATATCGCTTGTGCCTATTCTTGGTGAATTTGTTGATTCGCGTCGCATGATTTCTGGTCTAAACTCCATATGTGCAGGTAACCAATGTTGCTCTGATTTGTTGACAGCGGTTAGGCGGATTGCTTCGCGTGCAATTTGCTGGTACGGAGGACGGATTGAAGAAAGCTTTGGTTCAGATATTTCTGCCTGTCTGCTATCTCCGTAACCTATTACGAGAACATCCTGCGGAACTTGCAAAGAAAGCTCATCTAAAGCTAGAAGTGCTCCAAGTGCGACAGCGTCATTTGCGCAAATAACAGCGTCTGGTTTGCGAGATTGCTTAGCAGTAGAATCAGAAAAAAGCCGCATTGTATCCTTGAATCCACGTTGATAAGTAAGTTCTCCAAAAGTTGTCCAATCTGGCTCAGAAAGTAAACTTAATCGGCTTGCAGCAGTCTGAAAATTGGCAAATAGGTTTGCGCTTTGTGTGGAGTCAACATTTCCACTTAAATAAGCAATATTATGGGCATCGTGATGCGAAAGATGTATTAAAGCAGCTTCCATCATTGATTCTTGATCCATGCCAACCCAATTGACGTGGAATGAAGTAGCAGTGCCACCAATTTGCACAATGGGAAGATTGTCAACGTAGTTTTCAAGTGTTTTTGTTAAATCACTATTGTTAGATGGCATGACAATAAGACTGTCAACATTATGACCGATAAGCTCTTCTATGCGTTCTTCTTGAGCTTCTGCGTCTTTTCCAGTTCCAACAAGAAGTATTTTATCTATTTCATGAGCTGCTTCATCCAATGCAGAAAGCATATTTACACTGAATGAATCATCTACGTTGCTTGTGCCTATTACTACGCCGATTGTATTAGTTGTGTCACTTCTTAATGCGCTTGCTGCATAATTTACTGAATAATTAAGCTGCTCTGCAGCTTTTCTTACGCGTTTTGCAATATCGTCATCTTTGGCTCGTCTACCAGAAAGTACACGAGATACTGTTGCAATTGAAACTTTTGCAAGAGCTGCTACATGAGTTATGGAGGCGTTTTGATTAGTTTGATTTGTCATATTTGCCCCCGAATAAGTGCGGTGCTGTAATTATTGGTAAACAGCACCGCAAATTGAATATTATTTATTTGTCAGTTTATGTACACTTATTT
>NZ_LWSR01000097.1:0-8999 GCF_001660745.1 Gardnerella sp. 26-12 | reverse complement strand
ATTTTTATAGTCTATACTTAATTTTTCTGGTTTAGGTTGAGAATAAGCAAAGTAGTGATGAGATTGAGGAAACAGAATATCTATATCTTGAGTTGAACACAATATTATAGCTTGTGAATCGTGTATTAGCTTATTGCATCCCGCATTATTAGGCTGATTGATATCTCCTGGTATAGCGTATAGTTCGCGATTTAAATTCGTTGCCCATGTTGCAGTATTTAGTGCTCCGGATTGTAATCTTGCTTGAGCAACTATAATTTTTGATGCTAGAGCTGCAATAATTCTATTTCGCAATAAAAATCTGTGGCCTACTGGTGTTGTATCTGGGCATAGTTCGCTAATACACACTCCGCCTTTTGCAATAATTTGTTCAAAAAGCTGATAATTGCATCTGGGGCCCATATGATTTAATCCTCCTGCAAATACAGCAATGGTTTTTCCTGTAGGCTTATTTTCATCTATATCTTGTGCATCTAATGCGCCCCAATGTGCTGCTGCATCAATTCCGTACGCTCCACCAGAAATAACAGTATGACCTTTCGAAGCGCAATCATAAGCAAATTGATATGCGAGTTCTCTTCCGTAGTCTGTGCAAGAGCGTGAACCAACAATAGCAAGTGGATTATGACATTGTGTTAATGTTTGTGGATTCCCTACGCCCCACAAGCATAAAGGTGGTGAGAAATGACTCTGAAAAGCCAAATCTTGTAATTGTTTCGGCCAATATTTGCTGTGTGGTGCAATAATCCATTGCTTTCCGCCACAAGTGAACCATTGACATAGTGATTCATTATTCCATGTCGGCAAATGCAATAATCGAACGCACCATTTTGAAATAGAATTGTGTAGCACTTCTAAAGATTTAGGCGCATTATTGTTGTGATAACCCCACGCTGTTAAGCCCTTCTTGAAATAATTTTCTAAGAGAGCAAGCTCTTTATGTTTTTTTATGAAACTTAACATTGTAGATACTAATTCTTGATTTTTGTTACGTTTTCTTGAGCTAAAAGTTTTAGAATTGGCATCGTTTTCTTGATCTGCTACTTCACTAATAATTGGAAGTTGCATTTGTTGAGCTGAGTCTGTTGATTGTTGTTTCGTATAATTTTTCACAATTGTTTTTAATAGTGAAACAATTTCTTTAGCGCTTTTAGATCCCAATAGTAGTGTGTACATAATTGCATCCACTCCTTCAAGGCAGAATGTAAGTATTGCACGAGATATTGTTTCTTCGTCTGGTGAAGAAAAATCGCTAGATGCACTAATGGTTTCTTTAGTGTTATCCGTGTTGTTTATGCTCTTAGTGTTCATATTCGTGTCCTTAAACTGATAGCTTGTGCCATGTCTGTCATGTCTGGTGAAGTGTGTCCAGAAAGATCAGCAAGTGTCCACGCGAGTCGCAATGCTCTATCTGCTCCGCGCAAACTCAATTGATGCTTTTCTAATGCACGGTTAATAAGTCCTACAGCTTGCTGTGAAGTGTATTTTCTAAGCCACGTTCCAGATGCTTGTGCGTTGCAATCCCAACCTTGTTTTATAAAACGATCGCGAGCAATTTTACGAGCTTCTATTACGTTACCTCGCATTGTTTTGCTATTCAGATACGTGTTTTTAACTGAGTTTTGTGCATTGTCTTGATGATGGTTTGAAATAATAATTCGTTCTACTGGAGGTACATCCATTTGAATATCAATACGGTCAAGAATTGGACCTGAAAGGCGTGAAAAATATCGTGCTCTTTCGCGCTCTTTGCAAGTGCATCTTTCTCCATTTCCGTATGCGTAGCCGCAAGGACAAGGATTTGCAGCAATAACAAGCTGGAATTTAGCTGGATAAAGAGTTGTACCTTTTGAACGAGAAATAGCAATATGCCCTGATTCCAATGGTTCTCTTAGGGTTTGCAATACTCTAGGAGAAAACTCTGGAGCCTCATCCATAAACAGCACTCCGCAATGTGCTCTAGTAATAATCCCAGGTTTTGCAACTCCTGTTCCTCCTCCAATAAGAGAAGCTGCTGAAGCAGTATGGTGAGGTGCTTCAAATGGTGGAATATTGCTAATTCCGTAGTAGGGAAGTGTGCCACAAAGTGAACGAATTGAAGCAACCTCAAGCTGTTCTTGTTCGTTAAGTGGACACATAATGCTTGGTATTCGTGAAGCTAGCATGGTTTTTCCAGATCCTGGAGGTCCAATCATCATCACGTGATGTCCTCCAGCTGCAGCAACTTGTAGAGCCCATTTTGTATGTTCTTGCCCTATTACTTCAGACATATCTCCAATTTCATATTTTGGTTCAATTTGTAGTGGGGAAGTGCTTTCTTCGTGAATTGACGGATTATAATCTTCTTCTCCATTGTTATAATTTCCATTTCGCTCAAGAACTTGCATATGTTTATACGCAGGGTCTTCTTCAATAAGCTTTAGTGATTCCTCGCTCAAACTGCCATGCAATTGCGTCACTAAATCTAAAATATGGTGTATTCCAATAGATTCAATTCCATCTACAAGTTGTGCTTCGGCAAGATTTTCTTGTGGAATAATCATTCGTTTAAAATGCATCTTTTTTGCGTAAAGTGCAATAGGAAGAATGCCTTGAATAGGTAATACTGTCCCGTCAAGATTTAGTTCTCCTAGAATAACTGTATTTTCTAATTCTGTAAGTGGAATATACTTTTCTGCGCTTAGTATGCTTGCTGCGATAGCTAAATCGTATGATGCTCCGCTTTTTGGCATTGAAGCAGGTGATAAGTTTACTGTTATCCTTCCTTCAGGCCATTTGCAATGCAACGCAAAATGAGCTGATTTAACGCGCTCTCTTGCTTCGCTTAATGAAGTGTCAGGTAAGCCGATAATAGAAAAGTTTGGCATATTTCCAGATATAAAAGCTTGCAGCTGAATAGTAAAAGCTTTAAGACCAATAAGTCCTATTGATGTTGCGTTTCCAATATGCATTAGAATGCTCCTTGAACATGCTTGAATTGGATTGATGAATTATCTTCAATTTCTTCCAAGGATTGCAATTCATATGCAGAATCTGGATAAGTGTATTTGTTAATAACGAGAATTGATACAGCATCAAATCGAATACGGTAATGAGGTATGTCGCTTCCGCATTCTTCCAGCCATTTCATACCAGTTGTACGTAATTTGCTACATTTTTCTTGAGTAATTGCTTCAAGTGGAGTGCCACAACGTACGCTTCTTCGAGTTTTTACTTCTACGAATACCAATTTTTGTTCTGGAGTAATCATTACCAAATCTAGCTCTCCATTGCGGCAATGCCAGTTTCTGTCAATAACGTGCCACCCTTTTTGCATAAGTCGCAAAGCGGCGTATGTTTCTCCCAGTTTTCCCAACTCTTTACTTTCAAGAGAATCATCTTGAAGCTCGTTGGACACTTGTTCAAGTTTTTCTTGCAAAAATACTTGAGCAGTTTCAGCGTTGTCAATCTCGTCAAGCGAGATAATTTCATCGTCAATAATGTGTTTTTGTGTAATCATGCTGCTATTTTCTGTGCTTATTGAGCAGTAATCCAGATTTTTTAAGCATTGTGGATAAAAGCTGCATACGGCGTGTTGTATTAGAAATTCAGTATATTTTCCGTATTTTTCTAAAACAAATTTCGCTATTTTTTGCAAACTGTTAATTCGTTATAGCTAATTTTGATAACCACAGGTATGTACGAATGAACCATAGTGGCATATTGTCGTTATCACTTAAATAAATATGTAAACAGAAAACGGAAAAGTAAGCGGATGCGCAAAGTAAGCTGAAGCAAACTAATCTACTGTTTAAAAAGTCGCAAAACTGGAGGGGTATTATGAGCGATATTGAAGAAACGCAAGGAAAGTATCATTTTGAGACCTTGCAATTGCATGTAGGTCAAGAGCAGGCGGATCCGGCAACTGATTCTCGTGCAGTTCCTATTTATCAAACAACAAGCTACGTATTCCATGATTTTGACCATGCTGCAGCTCGTTTTGATTTGCGTGACGCTGGAAACATTTATGGTCGTTTAACGAATTCTACTCAAGATGTTTTTGAGCGCAGAATTGCAGCTCTTGAAAGTGGTACTGCAGCTTTGGCTGTTGCTTCTGGCGCGGCCGCTGTCGACTATGCTATTCGTAACATTACGCAGCAGGGCGATCACATCGTGTCTTCAAAGAATGTGTATGGTGGAACTTATAACCTTCTTCGTCACACTCTTCCTCGAGATGGTGTAACAACTACTTTTGTCGATCCTAAGCATCCTCAAAACTTCGAGGATGCTATTCAACCAAATACAAAGCTTGTATACTTTGAAACTTTCGGTAATCCTAACGCAGATTTGCCTGATTTTGAGACTATTTCCGAGATTGCTCATCGCCACAATCTTCCTGTTTTTGTTGACAATACTTTCGCAACTCCATATCTTTTCCGTCCGCTTGAGCATGGTGCAGATATTGTAGTCGAATCTGCTACGAAATTTATTGGCGGTCATGGTACAACTCTTGGTGGCATTATTGTTGAAGGCGGCAATTTTGATTGGGCTAAAGTCCCTGGAAAATTCCCAACTCTTACAGAAGCTGACCCAAGTTACCACGGTTTGAACTTCTATGAAGCTTTAGGACCTGTGGCTTTTGTGACGCGTATTCGTGCGATTATTTTGCGCGATACTGGTGCTTGCATTAGCCCATTTGCAGCATTCTTGCTTTTGCAAGGCACGGAAACCTTGAGCTTGCGTGTTGAGCGTCACGTTGAGAATGCGTTGAAGGTTGTTCAATATTTGCAAACTGTGCCAGAGGTTGAATCTGTAAGTCATCCTTCTATTGAAGGTCGTTCTGATCACGAGCTTTATAAGCGTTACTTCCCGAATGGTGGAGGCTCTATTTTTACGTTTGATATTAAAGGTGGAAGGGATGCAGCTCGCGTATTTATTGACAATTTACAGCTTTTCTCATTGCTTGCAAATGTTGCTGACGTGAAGTCATTGGTTATTCATCCTGCATCTACTACGCACTCTCAGGAAACTCCTGAAGAATTGGAAGATCAAGGCATTCATGAAGGCACTATTCGTTTGTCTATTGGAACTGAACATATTGACGATATTCTTGCTGATTTACAGCGCGGGTTTGATGCAGTTCGTAAAGCAGGACTTGCTTAAATAGAAAAGAGAAAGCAAAGCAAAAATTATCAATTAAAAATATTCCTGAAGATCCATTACCATTTTATTCGGAGCGCATATTGTATTTGTATGTGCTCCGATTTTTATACATTTTGTAAATTTGTGCATCATACTTTAGGATGAGACGCTAATTTTTTCTCAATAATTTCCGCCTTACGCACGATGGTAATCAGCTGTATTTTTCCGTAAATTTAAGTATTAGCAGTAGATAACTATGCGATTACTACTTTTTAAGAAAAGGAGCAGTTATGAACAGTCCGTACGAAACAAGCTCATACGAGCAAGAAAATGCTTTAGATTTTAGAGCAGATTTTAACCAAAACTTGATTGGTGAAACAGCAGTTGCAGCTTTGCATGTTGTTAAAGATTTTGGCAAGGGTGCAGGCATTGTTCACGCTTTGCGAGATGTAAGCGTAAGTTTTGAACGCGGCAAGTTTACGGCGATTATGGGTCCTTCTGGCTCAGGTAAGTCAACTTTAATGCATTCCTTGGCTGGTCTTGACAGCGTTAATTCTGGAAAAGTTTTGGTTGATGGACTAGATATTACAGGCATGAGCGATAAGCAGCTTACGCTTATGCGACGCGAAATGGTCGGATTTATTTTCCAAAGTTTTAATCTTCTTCCAATGTTTAGCGCTGAGCAAAATATTCTCATGCCTCTTACTTTGGCGGGCAAAAAGCCAGATAAGCAATGGTTTAATACTTTGGTTAATACTCTTGGCTTGCAAAATCGCTTAAAGCATAGGCCTGCTGAGCTTTCTGGTGGCCAGCGCCAACGTGTTGCAATCGCTCGAGCTTTAATCTCTAAGCCTTCCGTAGTTTTTGCAGACGAGCCTACCGGAAATCTTGACTCTGCTTCCAGCTCAGAAGTTTTGCATTTCTTGAAGAAGTCTGTAACGGAGCTTGGTCAAACTGTGATTATGGTTACTCACGACGCTGTTGCAGCCTCTTACGCGGATCGAGCAATCGTGTTTGCAGATGGCCAAATCGTTGAAGATGTGCAAAATCCTACTGCGGAAGGCATGAGCAAGATGCTTATGGAACGCAGCGAGGCTGGTATTAGTAATCAGTCTGCTCAATTGCAATAAAAGGTGGTGAAGTTAGAATGTGGAAAATCGCGCTAAAACTTATGCGTAAAAGCGTGCGCATGCTAATCGCCTCTGGAATTGCAATTCTTATAGGCAGCATGTTTATGAGCGCTACTTTGCTTTTTGTAAACAGTGTTGACGACTTGATGGTTCGCAATGCAACGGAAGAATTCCATAGCGCAAATTATGCAATCTCATCTAAAAGCTCTAACAGTTCTCCGAATAGTGGAATTCATTATAAAGACCTTCATTTAGACGAAATATCGAAGATGCCTGGTGTCAACGGTATTCGTAGTGACGATGCGACTGCGCTTGTAGGAGTAGAAAAAGGTGATAAATCAGTTACAAGTATTGCTTGGTCTAGTGGTTTGTATGGAAATCTTCCCGTGTATAAATCAACAGAAGGTAGAGATCCGCAAAAAATAGGCGAAATTACGCTTATTAAAAGTATTGCTAAATCCATACATGCAAATATTGGCGATACTATAACCTTGGTTAAAGTAGATGAAACTGGCGAAAATAAAGAAAAATCGTACGATGTTCGTGTGGTTGGTCTTGTTGACGATGGAGAACATTCTCAAATACCAATTTCAAATCGCGGCACGTATCTTGGTGGCATAACGAATGATTTTTGTGCAAAACTCAACAATCTTAAAAATTTTGACAATCAAGTTGTGCAAAGCAAAGTGTACATGAGTATTGATGAATCTAAAATAAACGATTTATCTCCTAAGATTAACGCTTTGCTTCCAGAGCAATTTTCTCTTATGTCTAGGCACGAAGTTGGTGTAAGAGCTGTTCGAAGTGTGTCAAACGGCACAAATTTTGTGACTATGTTCTTGCTATCGTTTGGTGTTCTAGCGTTGCTTATTTCTTCGCTTGTTATAGCAAACACATTCCAAGTGCTGGTTGCTCAACGCAGACGCACTCTTGCGCTTTTGCGCGTAATCGGTGCACAATCTCACCAGCTTTATGCTGCAGTTTTGCTTGAAGCTGCAATACTTGGAGTTATTTCCGCGGCTGTTGGTGTGCTTTGCGCAATCGGATTTATGGGCGCAATTAGTAACTTGAATATTAATTCTGGACCATTATCTAAAATTCCTTTGATTGTTTCACTTCCGGCGATTGTGTGGCCAATAGTAATTGGCGCGATTGTAACAGTTCTTGCATCTATGGGTGCTGCGCGATCTGCTACAAAAGTAACGCCTATGGAAGCGTTGCGACCAATGGATTTGATGAAAGATAAGCGTGCAAGCATTATTCGCGCTGTTTTTGGCGTTCTATTTATTGTTGTAGGTATTTTATTTACGGCTTTAAGTTCTACTTCTTTAGCAAGCATGATTGCTCAGCAGTCACCTAATGCTGGTGCTGACTCTTGGAGGACTTTGATTGGAGCAGTTTTTGGATGCGCGCTTGTGTTTATTGGAATTATTATTACAGCAACATTCTGGATGCCGTTTGCTATGAAGGCAACTGGCGCAGTTATGGCACTTTGTGGGCCTGCTTCTAAAGTTGCTAACGCAAACGTGCAACGAAACCCTAGAAGAGTTGCAGCAACTGGAACAGCTTTGCTTATTGGCGTAACTCTTGTTTCAACAGTAGTAACTGGCGCAATCTGCGGTAAAGCAACTCTTAAAGGTGTTGTTGATGACCGTTACAGTGTTGACATTATTATTCAAGGCAAGAATGTTGATGAATCTTTAGCTGCCGACATTTCAAAGATTAGTGGAATAAAGTATACTGAGTTGCTTCCTGCAGTTCCTATGACTTTTAAGAACGCTAAGGGCAAAACTGAGTACGCTATGGCAGCTGGAGTTGATAATGTAAATCAACTTAGAAATGTAATGCACACTGACCTTGATGGCGTTAATATAAACAAAGATTCTGTGCTTTTGCCTAAGTTTAATGATGAAGGTGGAGAGCCTTTTGATCTTAAAAAAGGAAGTCTTAATCTGCAGGCTTATGTAGAAAAGTACAGTTCTGGTGAAACAGACAGTGATAATATTACGCCATTTACTGGCATGAATACAGACTCTAGTAATAACGATAAGAGCATTACTGTAAAGCAAGTTCAGTTTAAGAAGTATCGAAATGTTGGTGTGTATTCAAATAATACTGCTTTTGTGAGCAAATCCTACTTCAATAGCTACCTTAAGCCCACAACACATATGCTGCTTATTTCGGTAGATTCTAGCAAAGCTAATCTTATAGATATTGTTAAAAACATTCGAAATGTTACATCTAGTTATGCGGAGGTTATGGCTGCTGGAAGCGTGTTCCAAAGAGCCCAGTGGGAGAGTGCTATCGACATAATGATGATGTTGCTTGTTGGCTTAATAGCAGTAGCTGTTGTGATTGCTTTAATAGGCGTTGCAAACACATTAAGCTTGTCTGTTATTGAGCGAACCAAAGAATCTGCAACTTTGCGTGCAATAGGCATGACAAGGGGTCAGGTTAGAAGGTCTCTTGCGTTGGAGGCAACGTTAATTTCCTTAACAAGCACTGTTTCTGGATTGGTTATTGGAACAGCATTTGGTTGGATTGGATCCTACATGGTATTTAGCGTAATTGGCAAAGTTCCGTTTGTAGTTGATTGGACTATTTACGCGGTTCTTGCTCTCATCGCTTTGCTTGCAGCGCTTCTTTCCAGCGTGCTTCCAGCTCATAGGGCAGTAAAGTCTTCGCCAGTAGTTGCGCTCGCGGAGGACTAAATTTCGTAAGAACATATGCTGTCTCTTATACACATCT
>NZ_LWSR01000096.1:0-9211 GCF_001660745.1 Gardnerella sp. 26-12 | reverse complement strand
ATATTTTGTACATAGAGCACCCCCCCCCCGGCAGGAAATTTTACAGTTATGGAATACTTAACAATAAAAAAATTACGACAAAATAGCAAAAATACGATATAATATTATGCAGCATGTGTATAAGCGTACTTATTGTCTATCGTTGCTTTATGCAAACACAGAATTAGTGTTTGAAGAAGAACTAGACACACGTTTATATACGACGCACATTAGGGAACGCTAAATTAAGAAGCACAAGAATAAAGGATTACGGATTATTATGGCAAATAACAACCGCAAAAAGCATGCACGCGAGCAAGTTGAGAGCTCGTTTAAAAACGTTGATTCATCTTCTGCGTATGCAACCATGCGCAAGGTGTCATTGAGCACACTTGCCACAGTTCTCACTGCAGCAACCTGCTTGGGTGGTCAGCCAATCCTCGCATCCTCTAATATTCTTCTTCCTCCAACTACTGCGGCATTTGCGGAAGAAGTGCGTAAGAACGACCCTACTCCTTGGCTGCATACACCAAACATTCTTGAGTTCCAAAGGTATCGCTTTGCTAACAGCAATGGAACAATCGGTCAAATAGGATCCGACGGTTTGGGTGATTACAATAATGTTACTAAAAAGTCGGATATGTATGCACACCTTGAAAAGAACGGAAACGACCAGTACCTAATCTTCGATGTGTTCTTTAACAACGATGGTAAAAATATGACTGGCGCTTCCAAGCAACAACAGTATGTTTGGCAAATTCCTTTTACAGTTGCTGACTTAAATAATGGTTATTACAAGCCAGACACATTAAGTGATTTAAGTTTTAATTTTTATAAACGAAATAGCACTAGTCCACAAACAAAAAACGCTGTTCTTTCACGCGATTTTTCATTATTCACTAAAGAAAATAGCCAGTCAAAAAATCTTAATAACCCCTTGCAAGATGACCAGCAGCTTGGAAACTCTTTATACAAAATAACCTTAGGCATAAGAGGAGGAAACAGCAACAAGCAAGATTTGAGTGATACTTTCCACAATAATGCAGGCGACGGGGTTATTAGCAATGCTACACAACTGAGAGGCGTATATAGCGGCAAGAGCTACGGCATCGGCTTAAGAACTACAAACGTCGACTATGCAGTGCACATGCATTGCAAAGTAAAGTTACGTCAAGGAGTCACTCTTGACGACATCCAAGATGCTTATACATGGGCAAATACAAGTACTTATGGTAGAACGACTAACTCAGCATACACCTTTATTTCTGGTCGCGAGCGCTGGACTGAACAAAATCTTAAGCGCACAAAAAGCGATAACACTGCTCCAAAGCTGTATTTTAATGGCAAAGAGATTAGCGATTCCAACAACAGCATTGACGTGTATCAGGGTGAGTCACCAAAGATTACTTTCGGCACGTCTGACAATAGCGAAAAGGTGACGAAGTTCTCTGTAAGCGGTTTCCCAGACTTTGCTAAAAATGGCAATGTTGACGAGAAAAACGATAATGGCATTAACGCTAGCGAAAGCAATCCTCATACCAAGGTTGTTGAAAACGTTAAGTTTGAGCACAAGAACGGCAATACGCCAGTAAACTCCGACTACACGATTACTGTTTCTGCAACCGACGCTTCTGGCAATAAAGCAGAAAAGAGAGTCACTGTACATCTTAAGAACCAAAATCTTAAGCATAAGGCTCCAACCGCTACCCCAATTACTGTTGATTGGGGTCATAGGCCAACTGCAGATGAGCTCAAGCAGCATGTTTCTGGAGCAGACGGCGGCACGCTTACTTTTGACTCTATTCCAGAAACTAAGCTTCCTGACATTGCCTTTAACGGCAAAGACACTGCTCCTGCATACGCTTCTGGAAAAGTGACGTATAGCGATGGCTCGTATCACAATGTGACTGTTCCTGTGAATGTTAAGAAGCCACTTTCTTTGCAACATAAGCTTAATGGAAATACCGTTAATACTACTGTTGGAGACCCTCTTACTAAAGCAGGAAACAAGGTTGACGCTAAGGAATATCTTGGTATAACCGATAAGAAGGTTAAAGATAACATCAAGAGTGCAGAGTGGGTTAATGGCGAGCCTTCCACAGACGTTGCAGGAAAGAGAACTTACACTGCTAAAGTCACGTTTAATGACGGCAGCACAGCGGAAGAAAAGGTTACTTTCACGGTTCGCCCTCAAAAGCCTAAGATTGAAACTGATTTGACTGGTGTTGCAGGCGTAAAGGGCAAGGAAGTTGTAGTTAATGCAGGCCCTGGCACAGCTGGAAGCACTGTAACGCTTAAAGATAGCAAGGGCAATCAAATTGGAACTGGAAAAGTTGGCAACGATGGCAAAGTTACGATTACAGTTGCTAACGGCATTCCTGAAGGAAGCATTACTGCAGTAACTACTACTGCAGATTCCGTAAGCTCTGACGCAAGCGACGCTAAGAAGGTTACTAAGGATGACAAAGCTCCAACGCTTACTGCTGATAAAGATAGCATTACCGTAAAAGTTGGCGAAGATCTGAAGATTCAGCTTACTGCAAAAGATGATGTAAAGATTGAGTCTATTGACACAGCAACAGCAACGATGGCTTTTGCTCGAAATGATTTCAGTAAGATGATGACTGTCGCAGCGCGTGCAAAAACTGATTACACGAAGAATAGTGATAAGAAAAAGGTTTTCACTTATAGCTTCTCCGGCTTTAAGCCTGAAGAAGTTGGCACTTATACTCTTACGTTCTCCGCAACTGATGCTGCTGGTCACAAAACAGAAAAAACTGTGACCGTAAAAGTGGAGAAAAAAGAAGATCTTCAGCCTAAGAATATTACTGTTGACTTAGGTCACAAACTCACCGAGAAAGACGCCGAAAAAGCTATTGCCAACGGAAGAAAGCTTAAAAAAGCAGGTGCAACCTTCAAGTGGAGCACTGAAACTGGCGGAACTCCAGACACTTCCACTATTGGCAAGGAAAAGACTGGAAAAGTTATTGTAACTATTCCTACTAACGACAAAGATCACCCACAAGTTGAAACTGTTGCCGTTAAGGTAACTGTTAAGGATAGCGAAAGTCCTAAAGTTACGATTCAGCAAAAAGGCGATGGTGGCACATATAACACCATTAATGGTGAATATCCTGATGGGCCAAAACACGCACAAGTATTCACTATCACTACATACCGCGGCGATAAGAACGATATTAAGATTACTGCAACCGATAACAGCGGAAACGTTACAACTCTTGCTTTAACGCCTAAAACTCCAGGCGAGACAGAAAAAGATCCTACTGGAATTGGCACAGATAAAGATCCTAAGACTTTGATGCTTGACGGCACTACTCCACTCAACACTGAGCCTGGCGAGTATACGCGTACCTTAGAAGCGGTGGATCCTTCGGGCAATCTTAATAAAGTAACTGTTAAGTTTATTGTTAAGCCGCAATCCGACAAATATGGTGATGTTAAAGGCAAGCCTGTTACGTACAACATGGGCAGCGGCACAAAGTATCCAGATCCTAAGAGCGGTATTAATGCAGATGATCTAAAGAAACTACCTAGCGACGCTACCTACTCTTGGGCTAATGAACCAGATTGGAATAAGCCTGGCGAGCAGAACGCTACAGTTCGCATAACATTTAAGGACGGCTCAACTAAAGACGTTACTACAACCGTTACCGTTAAGGACGATATCGCGCCTGTTATTAACACACCTAGTACCAATAAGGCAAAGAGAGCAGATACCGATAAAACACCTGAGTACTACCAGTTCAAGGTACATAATGGCAAACCGTTCAGCATTGATATCAACGCTTATGACAACAGCGGAAAGATCAAGGGTGCAACAATAGCAACATTCCCAGGTCATGACGGAAAAATCACTATTGACAATCAAAACGGGAATTCTGCAGAAAAGCCTGCGACTATTCATATTAAAGGCACTGCTCAGCGAGATGCGAATATAACCAATTCGTCAGACAATAAGTGGTCTCGTGAACTTGTTGTTACAGACGAAGCTGGCAACGAGTCTAAGCTAAAGGTTCAGATTTCCGTATACACGGATGCTGAAGAGCATAATGCTGCTCCTAATGCTACACCAAAGAATCCTGACCAAAACGCAATTACCAACGCAATTACTATTACCAAGAAGGATGACCCGAAGAAGACCCCAATTGATAAGAAAGATTTGACTTTCACAGTTGGAAATATTCCTCAAGATGATGGTGTTCACACTGTTCCTGTAACAATTACATACCCGGATCATTCAACTACAATAGTCAATGTTCCTGTGTTGATTCATAAGGATGCTAAGGATTATGATCCAAAGGGTCAAACAGTTGAAGTTCCATGGAACACTAAGCCAGAAGAATTGACTAAGAAAATTAAGTCGTTTGGCAGTGGCAATGGCTTGAAGTGGAACGGCAACTCTCCAAAGCAAGATCCAACAGTAGAAATCGTCAACACGAAAGACGTTCCAAGCACCGATAAGCCTGGCGAGAGACAAGTACAAGTTAAAGTTACGTATAAGGATGGCTCTAGTGACGTTGCAACAGTAACTGTTAAAGTGCTGAAGCCACAAAGCGAAACTTATACGCCAGAAGGTCAAACAATTAACATTGACTACAATAAGACGCCGAATACTACCATTGAAAACAAGATTACTGGAATTGGAAACGGCAATGGCATTAAGCTAAAGCAGGGAGATAAAGAACTTACTTCTCTTCCAGAAGGCGCAAGTATTGCTATTGACGACAAAGCTAAGACTGTTCCAGATGGCACTCATCCTGGTACTTTCGATATTCCTGTAACCATTACGTATAAGGATGGTTCTAAGGATCATGCAACGGTAACCGTTAAGGTTGGCGAGCCTCAGAATAAGAAGTATGAACCAAATAAGCCTGATGGAATCAGCGTTGGATATAACGGTAAGGTTCCTTCTGATGAAGAAATCAAAGGTAAAGTCAAGTTTGACGATAACAACAAACCTCCAACAGACGGTACAACAATTACGGTTGATAAAGGTCAAACACCTATCGACACTAAGACTCCTGGAACCGTAAACGTTAAGGTTACTGTTAAGTATCCTGACGGTTCTGAGGATCACGTGGAAGTTCCTGTAACAGTTGGCAATCCAGATAACGAGACCTACAAGCCAGGCGCAGAAGCTATCAACAAGAAGCGTAATGAGAAAGCTCCTGATGCTGATGAAATCAAGAAGGCTGTAAAGACTTCTACAGTTAAGGATAAGCCTGCTCCAAAGGAAACAACAGTAGAGCTTGTAGATCCAAAAACTCCTCTACCAACTACAGATAAGACTGGCACAACTAACGTACCTGTTAAGGTCACATATCCAGATGGTTCCAGCACTGTTGTGCAAGTGCCTGTAGTAGTTACAGACACTGATGCCACTGCGAACACTCCTGCAGTTGACCCTGTGGAAGAGCCGTATGGCACTGATAAAGAAAAGACCAAGGAAGCTGTTAAGAAGGCTGTAACTGTTCCTGATTTTAAGCCAAAGAAGGACGGCGATAAGCCAACAGTCGCCATTACAAGCGACGATAAGGATATTCCAGACGGCAATACCCCTGGCACCTATCATGTTAAGGTTAAAGTCACATACCCAGATAACACAACTGATGAAGTTACTGTTGATGTGACTATTAAGAACAAGCAGTCGGATACTTTCGAGCCAAAAGCAAAGCCTGTTGTTAAGCCGTTTGGCAAGCAGGTTACATCTAATGATGTAACAGGCAATGTAACTGTTCCTAATTGGTCAAAAGATTCAAAGGAACAACCAAAGATTGAGTTGAACGAGCCTAACACAAAGCTTCCAGATGGTAAGACTCCTGGAAACTCTACTGTTAAGGTTAAAGTCACCTACCCAGATGGCACGACTGACATTGTTGACGTGCCAGTAACTATTAGCGATAAGCAGTCTGAACTTTACCCACCTAAGGCAGATAATCTTGAAAAAGATAATGGTCAAAAGCCTTCGGACGACGAAATTATCGGCAAAGTAAGTGTTCCTACCTGGCCAACGAACGAAGCAAATAAGCCAACTTACTCTATTGCTGAGGGAGATAAGTCTAAGATCCCTAATGGAGATAAGGCTGGCAAGTTTGAAGTGCCTGTAACAGTTACGTATCCGGATGGATCAACAACTGTTATTAACGTACCTGTAACTATTAAGGCTCCAACTGCTACGACTAAAGTTGTAACTGTGCCAAAGGGTGTGGAGCCTAAGCCAGAGGACAGCATTGCCAATAAGGATAAGTTCCCTAATGGCACTAAGTTCGAGTGGGATAACAACGGAAAACCAGACACATCTAAGGAAGGTAACAGCGTAAAAGGCAAAGTAAAGATTACTATTCCTGGATCTGATACTCCTCAAGAAGTGTCAGTAGAGGTTAACGTTGTTGACCCAAGTGCATCTGAAGTCAACGTGCCGCAGGGCAAGGATTTGCCAGAAGCTAAGGATGTTATTAAGGATTCTAGCGATAAGAGTAAGTTCCCTGAGGGCACTAAGTTCGAGTGGAAACCTGAAGATAAACCAGATACTAACAATCCTGGCGCAAAGAATGGCAAGATTATTGTTACCCTCCCAGGTCAATCCCCTGTAGAAGTGCCTGTAACAGTGAACGTAAACCCTGTGCCTATCGCGAAGGAAACCACCGTCCCACAGAACAGCAATCCTGATCCTAAGAACAGCATTGATAACAACAACAAACTCCCTAAGGGAACCACATTCGAGTGGAAGAAAGATGCTGCTCCAAAGACCGACAAGCCAGGCACTGCTAGTGGAACAGTGATTGTCAAGATTCCAGGGCAAGCACCTCAAGAAGTGCCAGTAACAATTACTGTGACACCAGCACCTGTTGCAAACGACGTAACTGTGTTGCAAAAGAAGAATGGTGACACAACTGACACTACCCCTAAGCCAGAGGATGTTATTAAGAATCATAAGGATCTACCTAAGGATGCTAGTATTTCTTGGAAGAAGAAGCCTGATACCTCAAAGACTGGCAACCAACCAGGCGTTGTGACCGTTAAGGTGCCAGGCGAGCCAGATATTGACATTCCAGTCAACGTGCTCGTTGTGCCAAATCCAGCCGGTAAAACGGTGAGCGTACATGTTGGTGATTCTCCAAGCGCAGAAAACAGCATTGCCAATAAGGATGAGTTACCTAACGGAACCAAGTTTGCTTGGGCAACTAACGGTACGCCAGATACCAAGACAGCTGGAAACAATAAGAGCGGCACTGTCGTGGTAACTATTCCGGGTATCGCAAATCCTGTGAACGTACCAGTAACAGTAAACGTTGTGGCACAGAACAAGCCATTTATTAATGGTAGCAAAGCAGAAAACACACCAGATAAGTCTGATAAGACAACTATTACTGGTAAAACTCAGCCAGGAAACACAGTAACTGTCAAAGACAATGGCGGTAATACTGTTGGTACTGGAGATGCCAACAAAGACGGAAACTTCACTATCGAAATCGATAAGAAGGATCCTGGCACAACACTCAAGCTTGTTCCAAGCAAGGGTGGAGTTGATGGTGACGCAACTACTGTAATCGTCACAGCTAAGCCACAAAAGCCAACGATTACGGTACCAACCGACAACCAGAAGAACGACGGAAACGTAACTGTAACTCCGCCAACTGATGACACAACGGTTGTGAAAATTGAAATCAATGCTAAGCCAAATTCAATCAATGGTCCAGAACAGCCAGTTCGCACAATTATTGCTAAGAAGGATAACAATGGTAAGTGGAAGATTGACGGAGACGCTCCAGAAGGCGTAATCGTTAATCCAGATACTGGCGTTGTTACTATTCCAACAAAGAATTTGGAAGACGGCAGCACTATTACTGCAGTATCTAAGAACAAGACGGACAAACCATCTGATCCCGCTACTGCTGTAACTGGCTTTAAGACTCCACAGATTAGTGAGCAAACGCTAAAAGACAATCCAGATGATTCTACTAAACAAATCATCACTGGAAAGACTCTTCCGGGCGCAACAGTAACTGTTACCGATAACAATGGCAATCAAATCGGAACTGGTACCGCAGATAAAGATGGCAACTTCACTATTACTATCGACAAGCAAAAGCCTGGTGCCATCGTCACCCTCACACCAACCAACGGTAAGGGTGATGGTGCAAAGACAGGCGATAGCGTAAATATTACTGTCAGCGGAAATATAACTAAGCCAAAGATTGACACTCCAGCCGAGGGTGGCGCTAGCGTGACGCCTGATCTCACGGATACGCGCGTAAACAAGGTTGTAGTTACTTACACTCCAGAAGGCAGTGAAACAACCGCAACGATTACTGTTGTTGCTAAAGGCGACAAGCATGAGTGGAAGATTGACGGAGACGCTCCAGATGGCGTGACTGTTAATCCGCAAACTGGCGTTGTTACGATTCCAGCAAACAAGATTAAGAGCGGTAGCACTATTACTGCGCAATCAGAAGACAGTAGCGATAAGACTGGCAAGAGCAAGTCAGAAGTGGTAACTGCTAAAGTTGCCGAAAAGGAGAAGCCTGCACCAGAACCAACACCAACGCCTGCGGGTGAGCCGACTATACTCACACCACAAGATGGTGTTGAGCAAGGTTCCGCAACTGTTACCCCACCAGCAGATGCTGATACTCTCGAAATCACGTATACTCCAGAAGGCGATACAACGACTCCTGTAACAATTACCGTGAAGAAAGATAAGAATGGTAACTGGACTATTGACGGTAACACTCCAACCGGCGTGACTGTTGATCCTAAGACTGGTAAAGTCACCATCCCTGCAACCCAAATCAAGGATGGTAGTACGATTACCGCGCAAGCCAAGAAGAATGGTCAACCATCCAACACGGCAAACGGTAAAGTCGGAAACAACCCAACCAAGAAACCAGAACCAACACCTGCACCGACCCCTGCTCCAACCCCAGAACATGAATCTGGTTCTCATGATTCTGATGAACACACTGGCAACAGTGAAAACAACAGGAATAAGAGCAATAACACTCAGTTACAAGCTCCTAAGTCTCCTGCACGTCACTCCTCCGGCCAGGTTGCGCAATCAAAGTTAACCAACACAGGCTCTGCAATTGCTGCAGCAGGTGCTGTTGCTGCACTCGCAGCCGCAATAGGTGCTGCACTCGCAGTCATTATTCGCAGGAAGAAGCGCGACTAAACGTTGGTGTTGCAACAAATATTAAAATTGAATAAATAA
>NZ_LWSR01000095.1:0-9677 GCF_001660745.1 Gardnerella sp. 26-12 | reverse complement strand
AAAATATTAACGTAAAAGCTGATGGTGCTTACGACAAGACTGCATTTGAGGCTATTAATAAGGAAACCTCAGCTCAAGGCGCAACGGATAAGACTTACGTAGCTGGCGCGAAGACGCTTAACACCTATATGGTTACGGATTTGGGCTTTAAGTCGCAAGCTATTCCGCTTACGGTTGCGCGCTACGACACGCGTATCGACAAGCCAACTGTTGAAGATCCAACTAACGTTTCGCAAGAAGTAAAAACCGACATCATCAAAAAACTTGCGGCGCTTAACAATGTTGCCCAAGACAAGGTAAGTATCAACGACAAAGGCGAAGCTGTAATCCACTTTGATGGTGTTGATGAAAAGGACGTTCCTAAGATTGCTTTGCGTGACCTTGTGTTGAAGAAGCTTGAAGAAAAGGATGTTACTGTTCCAACTGGCGATAAGGCAGTCTTTGTTGCTAATCCACTTGGCTACTCCAATGCCGAACTTGACCGAATTAAAACAGCTATTTTTGAAGCTAATAAAGGCAATAAAGAGCTTGGTCTTACCAGCACAGATCAGATTTCGCTTTCGTACCTTACTGGCGATCTTACTGCATCTGGTGATGCTAATAAGGGTATCTCTAATGGTCAGGCGGAAAACAAGATTACCGTTAAGATCAAGACTGACAAGTCAGTTGCTGAGTTTACATCTAATGTAAAAGAGAGCAAGCTCACCAAGCTTCCAGACATCCGCAAGGATTACGACGTTACTTGGACTAAAACCAAGATTGATGGTCGCGATACCGACGAAGGTATTTCTTGGAGTAATGATCAGAAGACCACTATTATCTACCGTTACGATCCAACTAAAGCAGAAGAATTTGATACAACAAAGATTCTTGGTTTGCTGAAAGCTAAACCAAAGGATCCAAAGTCTGGTTTGCGCGACCTTACAGGCGGCGAGACGCTTGCCTATGAAGGTACAAGTACTCATTCGCGCAAGTCGCACATGAACTATGCGCTTAATAAAGATGGCGAGCCAACGGGCGAGCTTACGCTTGGCAATATGGGTGGCGCTTATTGGTCTGGGAATCAGAAAGTTTCTAATTCTGACGTAGACCTCGGTGATAATTTATCAATAGCTGGTTCGTATTCATGGGATACAGAGGCTGGCTCTGTAACGGTAGCTGGCAAAAAGGACAAGATTTTCAAGGCGCGTCTGTTTGTTGAGCCGTAGGCAATGACATACTATAAGCATGTTTATCTGGAGCAAGGCCGCAATCCAGGCAATACAGCAAAAGCAATTAACGTTATCTTTGTGCCGCAGACGAATCATAAGACGAAAGACCTTTCGGATTCGATTGGCGAGCACAAGACCGAAAACGTTGAGGGCAAGGATGTTCCAACACAGTCGAAGTATTACAACGCGTCTGCTGATAAGAAAGAGGCATATGAAAAGGCATTAAAGACTGCAACAGACTTGCTTGCAACTGTTAAGGACAAGCAAGAAAAAGACCTTACCGAAGAGCAGAAGGCGCAAATCGATAACGCTACGATTAACCTTAATAAGGCACGCGCCGAGCTTGATGGTCCTGACACCAACAAGGACGGGCTGAACGCCTCGATTGAAGCCAACGGCAAGGCCGCTGAAGGTAGTACTGCCGCAACTGGTACACAAGCAACGAACCAGTTCAAGAACGTAAGCGACCCTGACTTCAAGAAGGCAGACGGTTCTGATGATAAGGACAGAAACGAAGCTGCTAAGAAGGCAAAGACAGATTACGACAAGGCTCTTGAGGAAGCTAATAAGGTAAAGGAAGACAAGAACGCCACGCAGAAGGCTGTTGACGACGCTAAGGCTAAGCTTGATGCTGCGCGCGAAAAGCTTAACGACTTTACCACCAACAAGGATGAGTTGAATAATGCCATCGCTCAGCATGGTAAGGTGAACACGGGCGATGCGTCTAAGCGAGGCGACGAGAAGCTTAAGACCGCCGACCCAACTTACCAGAACTCTAACGAGACAGAGCGCAAAGCCTACGACGACGCTGTAGCAGAAGCAGATAAGGTCTCCAAGGATCCAAACGCTTCTCAAAAAGAAGTAAACAAGGCTATTGATGATCTTAAGAAAGCTAAGGCAGCGCTTGATGCCAACGCAACCGACAAGGCTCCTCTTGCCGCTGCGGTGCAAAAGAGCTTCGATAATCCTGATCCAAACGATGCTACCAAGCAAAGTGTGTTCTACAAGAACGCTAAGGCTAAGACTAACGATTCTGCTGCTCAGCAAGCTGTCACAAATTATGACAACGCGCTAAAGAAAGCTAAAGACGTCCTCGCAGACAAAAACGCTACCAAGAAAGACGTTGAGGACGCTAAGAAAGCGCTTGAAGACGCTGAAGCAGCACTTCATGCCGACAAATACTCTACCGATAAAACCGATCTTGGTAAAGCTATTGCGGACAACTTCAGCGGTTATTTGATGCCAGCCTACTTCAACGCGTTTGATAAAGCGCAAGCAGGCGACGAGCAGGCTAAGAAAGACTTCAAAGCCTATAACGACGCTTATCACGCTGCAAAAGACTTGATGGATGAATTAAATAAGCCTGGGAGCACCGTAGATCAGAAAAAGGTTGATGCGGTTAAAGAGCAGCTAATCGCTGCTCGCAAGATTATTGACACCTACGCAACCGACACCAGCAGACTTTCGGCTGCTGCGCTTAATGACTTTGCAATACAACACAGCCCAGCCTACGCGAATTTGAAAGAACTTGCCGAAAAGCAAAATCCTAGTGAAGAAGAAAAAGCTAAGGTAGAAGCTGCTAAAAAGGCTAAGGAAGCGTATGAAAAGGCAGCAGCGAAACTAACAGCTGCGCTTACTAACACGCTTCCGAAGGATCAAGCAAATGGTCATGATATTCCTGATAACATTATCCCAAAGGAAGATGGCGACCCTAACGATAAGGACTACCTGAAAGACATTCAGGCGCACAAAAACGGTGAGCCGCTGAACAGGGATGTTGACACAATCCTTAAGGAAATGAACGAAGCAGCGAAGGCGCTGGATAAGTTTGCGACTAAGACCGACGAGCTGATTAAGTCGATTAACGAGGACGCAACCACTCATCCAAGCCCTGCGTTTAAGAACGCGTCGCAGCCAAGCTTCCAAAAGCCTGATGGCTCGGGACCGGATGATGCCAAGAACGCTGCTGCTAAAGCGGCAGCAGATGCCTACGGCAAAGCACTCAACGAAGCCAAAGACTTGCTCAAGAAGCCTGATGCTACGCAAAAGGAAGTCAATGATGCGTTGAAGAAGCTTGACGACGCTCGCAAAGAGCTTGACAAGTACAACACCGACACCACCAAGCTTGCGGAAAGCGTAAAAAAGCACGGTTCTACAGAGGGTCCTGCGCCTACGGAAGGCACGCAAACTTCTGATGCGTATCGCAATGCGTCTGATCCTCACTTCTTAACTGCTGATGGCAAGCCTGATACTAAGAAAAATGATGATGCCAAAGCGGCTAAGAAGGAGTATGATGAAGCTTTAACAAAAGCTCAGGAGCTTTTGAAGAAGCATGATGATAAAGACACGCCACTAGACGCGCAGCCAACTCAAAAAGAAATCGACGACGCACTGAAGACTCTTGACGAAGCTCGCAAGAAGCTTGAGGATAACTATAAGACTGTTACTACTGGTCTTGAGACAGAAATTAACAAGTCTACTGCTGAACATGCTCCTGCTGTTACTGAAGGCGACTTTGAAGCTACTCCAGAGTTCAAGAATGCTCAAGCTAAGACAAGCGATGGTAATGAAAATGCAGACGTTACTGCTTACAAGAATGCTCTTGCAAATGCTCGCAAGTTAGTAAGTGATGCAAAGGATACAAACAAGAAGAACAGCGAACGTCCAACGCAACAGCAGATTAACGATGCGTTCGATGCTCTTACTGCAGCTAAGAAGCAAATTACTGACAACTACAAGACGAATTTTGAAGCGTTGACTTCTGCCAAAGACTTTGCAGATGATGGCTTCAAGAAGACGCCTGAGTACAAGAATGCTCTTGCTAAGAAGACTGCTGGTGATCCAGGTGCTACAAATGACTTGGGTGAAACTGGCAAAGACACTGGCTTCGAGAATGTTCTCAATCAAATCAAGCAGAAGCTTAATGATGATAACTGGAAGAAGACAGCAACTCAGAAGTCTGTAAACAACTTGCTAAAGAAACTGCAAGCAGCTCAAGACAAGATTGCTAACAACTACAAGACTGATGCAAAGCTTCTTGAAAACGAAGTCGGCGATAAGGACGCACAGGGTCAACCTGTAACACCTCCATTCGAGGCGTCGGTTGAGTACAAGAATGCGCTTGAAAAGAAGAACGCTGGTGACGCTACTGCAACGGAAAAGCTTAAAGCTTATGCCGAGAAGCTTGCTAAAGCAAACGAGCTTATTGAAAAGGTCAAGAATCCTGATCCAAACGCAAAGCCAGAAGATCGTCCAACTCAGAAGCAGGTTGATGATGCTCTTGCGGCTTTGAAGAAGGCCAAGAAGGATATCGACGACAACTTCAAGACCAAAGTCGACGCTCTTAAGAAAGAAACGAAAGAGCTTAAGGACGACGGCGGAGCTAAGCCAGACACCGAGAAGTTCGAAAAGTCTACCGAGTACCAGAATGCTCTTGCCAAGAAGGGTGCTGACAGCAAGGATAACGCAGACATACAAGCGTACAATGACGCTTTAGCGAAAGCCAATGAACTTCTTGATCTATTCGACGAGAGTGGCAATCCAAAAGCCAACATTCCAGCTGGAAAGCAACTCCCAACTCAGCAAGAAGTTGACGAGGCTCTTAAGAATCTGAAGGAAATTAAGGATAAGATTACTAAGAACTACGTCACCAGCCCGCATGACTTGCAAGAAGAAGTTGATAAGTCGAAGGGCGGAGATACTGACACCAGAACCGACGTGTTCGAGAATACTCCAGAGTTCAAGAATGCGACTGCTAAGGGTGATGACGCTGCTAAGAAAGCTCTTGACGACTATAACAAGAAGCTCAAGGCTGCCAAGGATCTTCTTGATAAGTTTGATCGCACTACTGGAAAGCCAAAGACTGATCTTCCAGATGGTACTAAAGTCCCAACTCAAAAGCAACTTGACGATGCTCTAAAGGATCTCCAAGCCGCCAAGAAGAAGATTGCCGATGATTACAAGACTGATTCTTCCAAGCTGAAAACAGAAGCAGATGCTGATGCTAAGTTCCGTGATTCTGTATTCTTTATGATTGGAATGACTGAGGATATTGACGCCTATAACAAGGCTTTGGCTGAGGCTAACAGTGTGCTTAAGGATCCGAATGCTACTCAGGCTGAGGTTGACGCGGCTTTGAAGAAGCTTCAGGCGGCTAAGTATAAGATTAATCACCCGTTTGGCATAGGCAGTGGTGTTGGAAGCGGTAGCGGCTATGATGCTGATGCTAGTGATTCTCAGAGTGCTTCGGTTGATAAGACTGCTTTGAGAGTTGAGGTTAATAATTCTGAAGCAGATTCTTCTGCTGCGTCTAAGGCGAATACTGCTGCTGCTAGAGCTTATGTGAGTGCTTTGGCTGAGGCTAAGCGTGTGCTTGCTGATAAGAATGCTACTCAGACTCAGGTTGATGCCGCTTTGAGGAATCTTAAGAACGCTAAGGCTGCGTGGCGTAATGCTTCTGCTAATGCTAGTGGTCTTGCTAAGACGGGTGCTGCAACTGGCTTGTTTGCAAGTCTTGCTGCAATCTTCTCCGGTCTTGGTGCTGCTGGCGTAGCTTCTCGCCGTCGTAAGCACTCTAACGAGTAGTCTATCGCGTAACTAAAATCCCTCGCAGGTTATCTTCCGATAATCCGCGAGGGATTTTTTCTCGCTGCTGCACTAAACTAAACGCTCCAAATGTGAGATATGTTTTCCGCGTTTGGAGCTCTACGCAACCCTAAACTCTCCAAACGTGAGGTATGTTCCCCACGTTTGGAGCGAAATGTATCCTCAAACGCTCCGAACGTGAGGTAAGTTACGCGCGCAGTATGCAATCTGCGCTAGTAATGCACACATCTTATACGCAATTCGCCTTGTACACCACCACAATGTAAAGTTGCGGTATGGAAAGTGCGAACAGAACAGATAGTGCAACTACTGAAACCAACTGCAACGAAAGCAGCACAAACTCTTCCGCTCTCACCTCAAGAAGCCTTATTAAAGCCGGTTTTTCTCGCCCGGATGCCGCACGTTGCGCAATGATAGCAATATGTAAAAACTGCAATAAAATATCTTTTGAAACACTACTAAGAAGCGCGCTTACAGTTGAAGATCCAGATTCTGCATTGCTTTCATTGCAAGATTTAAGTGAAGCATACCCCGAAATAATAAATAATATTTCAACTTCAAATTCGCAAGTATCTGACTCATTAACAAGCCTAATGCAAGTATTAGGTGCGTCTAACGCGTTGGCAATGCTTATGCACACAAGACCTAATCTTATAAAAGCCGCTGCAAACGACCCGAATCATCTTTTTGCAATGACTAGGGAAGAACGCGTAAAAGACCTACTCGAAGCAATACAAGCGTATACTGCAACAGTTGTTTCTTCTGAAAGCAGCGATTCCAACACAATTTATTTAACATCACTCGGCTTTGCACAAGCAGTTTCTGCGCTTCGTGCGCGCTACCGTGAGCATGTTGCTGCAATTATGGCAGCTGATTTAGCGAGCGCTGACCCTGTTGAAGTGCAGCCAGATATTAGTCGTAAGCTTTCCGATGCTGCCGATGCTGTTCTAGAGGCAGCGTTGTCTATTTCGCGAGGACAGGTTACTGGTTCTTCCGCATGCAGATTTGCGATTATTGCTATGGGTAAGCTTGGTGCGCAAGAAATTAACTACGTTTCCGATATCGATTTGATTTATGTTGTGGAGCCTGCGGATTTAAGCAACAAGCAGAACCAGGATGCTTCCTTGCGCGTTGGTGCTTCTATGGCAATGGTTTTGCAAAAAGTATGCCAGTCGGTGGTTATGGGCTCTGTGGAGCCTCCGCTTTGGCAGATTGATACTGCGCTTCGCCCGGAAGGTAAGGATGGTCCTCTTGTTCGTAGGCTTGATTCTCATAGGGAATATTACGAAAAGTGGGCGAGCAGCTGGGAGTTTCAGGCGCTTTTGAAGTCGCGCCCTGCAGCAGGGGATGCGGATCTTGGAAAAGCTTATCGCGATATGGTCGAGCCGTTTATTTGGAAGGCTTCTGGTCGTGAGCATTTTGTAGCTGACTGCCAGCATATGCGTCAGCGTGTGGAGTCGCTTATTCCGGCTTCTCAACGCGATTTAGACATGAAGCTTGGCCGCGGTGGCTTGCGTGATGTTGAGTTTACTGTGCAAATGCTGCAGCTTGTGCACGGAAGTGAGGATGAGTCGCTTCGAGTAAGGGATACTATTTCCGCTTTGCAAGCGTTGGCTCAAGGTGGCTACGTCTCTAGGTCTCAGGCTGCGCTTTTGGCAGAACACTACCGCTTTGAGCGTGTTCTTGAGCATCGTCAGCAAATGTGGAGTATGCATCGCACGCATTTGTTCCCAGATTTGGGTGCGCAAGGAAACGGCGGCTTGGATCGTGCGCGCACAATTTCTACAGAGCAGCTTAACAACAATGAGCAGATTTGCCGCCTTGCTCGTGCTGTGAGGCTTCGTCCGGAAGAGTTAGTTGCGCGTTTTGATAAAGCTCGTCGTGAAATTCGGCACTTGCATAAGGATATTTACTACCGTCCGATGCTTCCTATTAACGCTCAAACGGATGCGGATCCTATTGTGCTTTCGCCGGAGGCTGCTCGTGCGCGCTTTGCTTCTATTGGTTTTGCGGATGCTCGCGCAGCACAGTTGCATGTTGAAGCACTTACGGAGGGGCTTTCTAGAGCTGCTAAAATTCATAGAATTTTGCTTCCGGCGGTGTTGAAGTGGCTTGGCGACGGGCAGAATCCGGATATGGGTTTGCTTGCGTGGCGGCGTCTTGCTGAGCGTTTTGGCGGAAAGAGCACGTATCTTGGTTTTTTGCGTGATTCTCCTTCCGCAGCTCAGCGTCTTTGCCACGTTTTGGCGGATTCGCGCTATCTTGGCGACGCTATGATGCAGTCTATGCAGTCTATTACTTGGCTTGGTGACGACGAAGCGTTATCTGCGCGCGATAGGGCAAGTCTCGACATGCAAACTAGTGCAATGGTTGCGCGTTATGCAAGTAATATTGCGGATTTTGCGCAGTCTTTGCGCGCTCTTCGCAGGCAGGAAATTGAGCGAGTAGCTTTAGCTTGGATGTGTGGTCTTATTGATGACGATACTTCTATGCTTGCAATGAGTGACGTGTTTGATGCTATTTTAGATGCGACTTTGCAATGGTCTATGCGTGAAGCTGTGTCAGTCATGAATTTGAATGCTCCTCAAGCTGAAATTGCTATTATTGCTTTAGGTCGCTACGGTGGTAGAGAAGTAAACTTCTGTTCTGACGCAGATATTATGGTAATTTACAAGCCGGTTGGTGAAGATTGCGATTTAAACGCAGCTCACCGCTTTGCGCAAAAAACTGTAGATATTTTGCGTAATATTTTGCAAGGTCCTCTTACACTTGAACCAAAAATCATGGTCGATTTGGATTTGCGTCCGGAAGGAAAAGACGGTCCGCTTGTTCGTTCGCTAGAATCTTGCGAAAAGTATTATCGTCAATGGGCTAGCACTTGGGAGCATCAAGCGTTGTTGCGAGCGCGTTTTGCTGCAGGTTCTAAGGAGTTGGCTGATGCTTTGCTTAACGGAGTTGTAAACGAATTGCGTTACGCTGCAAATCCTCTTAGTGAATCTCAGCTTGCTGAAATTCGTAAGCTTAAAGCTCGCATGGAAGCGGAGCGTTTACCTCGAGGAGTTAGTAGGGACAGGCATTTGAAGCTTGGTCGCGGCGGTTTAAGCGATGTTGAGTGGACTGTGCAATTGATGCAATTGCAATATGCTTCAAAGCATAAATCTTTACGAGTAGTTGGAACTATGCAAGCGTTGAAAGCATTGCAATCTGAGCATTTTATAAGCGACGAGGATGCTGAAGTTTTAAGCCGCTGCTGGCATATGTGTTCTGCAGTGCGCAACGCAAACTTCTTGTGGTCTGGATCAATGGCTCGCGCAGATATTATTCCAACTGACTCGTATTCTTTGGGTGGAATCGCCACTTACCTTGGATACGAGCCGAATCAGGGCCGCGTTTTTGAAAACGATCTTCTAGCAACTATGCGTCAGTGCCGCGAAATCATGTCTCGTCTTTTCTACGGCCGCTAATCATTTCATCTTTAGTCACTTTGCGTTTATTGTTGCATTATTTGTTTTAGGTTATAATTACAAAACGGGAGGTGATTTTTAATGAAAAATGCAGTAATAAGTAATGATGTAAAAGAAAGAGCTAATTCTTCAGTTTTTTATGCTGATGTTTCTGCACCTATAAAACAAGCAGTCAGTAGTGAAAATTTAGAAGAAAATGACGAATTATTATCTACTGATTTTGCTGCAAAACTTATGCATAGTTATAAGCAGTCAGTTTCTGGTTTAGCGCGCCCATATGCGGATGTTTTTGCTGAGTTAGAAAAGGGCTTGTAATGAGTTCTTTTAATATTCTTGTTACTCAAGATGCAGAAACTGATTTAAAAAATATAAGAGACTCTGTCTCTTATACACATCT
>NZ_LWSR01000094.1:0-10145 GCF_001660745.1 Gardnerella sp. 26-12 | reverse complement strand
AGATGTGTATAAGAGACAGCTTACAAAACTTATAAACCTTACAAAACTTACAGAATTTATAAAACTTATCCAAATCAACGAGAAGGAAACATCATGACAACATACTTTTTCGACCAACTCGCTAATAATCCGCACGCACTCGTGTTTGCAGGTCAGTCGACTCCGTGGGTTGAAGCTTTGCGTGAGCTTGGTTCAGACGAAGAATTAAACGCAGAACTTCATGAGTACGAAGCAGGCGCAAAAGCTTTGCTATCGCCAATTTATTCTGAGCTTTTAGCAAATGCAGGCGGCGACATAAACGTGTTTGACGCGCTAGAAAATAAGCATATTAACGCTGCAAACGCGCTTCTTAGTGTGCCTGGAATTACGCTTGCACAATTCGGTGCAGTGCGCGACTTAACAAATCTTGGATACAACTTTGAAGTAAACAAGCCGTGCGCAGTTTTGGGTCATTCTCAAGGCGTAATCGCAGCAGAAATGGTAAAAGCTCGCATAAAAGCAAAGTCTTGGCAAAAAGCTCGCGCGCAAATCGAAGAATTACTTGCAATTGCCTACTTAATTGGAGCTGCAGGAGATCGTGAATCTCGAATGCTTGAAATTACTGGTGACGGCGAGCACACGCCAATGCTGTCACTTAAAGGAGTTACTAAAAAGCAGGCAGAAGCGTTAATTTCACGCGTAGAGCGCACGCGCGGTGAAGTGTCAATTGCTGTTAAAAACGCTTACAATCACGTGGTTATTGCAGGATACCCGGAAGATATGGAAGCTGTTGCAAACGAAGCGCAAAAAGAAACAAAACGTTCGAAAAAATTGCGCGAAATGAAAGTTCGCGGTGGAGCTGTATTTGCGCCAGTTGCTGAATATTTGGATGTTACAGTGCCATTCCATTCGCCAATGCTTCAATCTGCAGTTGAGCAGGTAGTAGAGTGGGCGAGCGAGGCTGGCTTGAACACTACAGTTGCTCGCGAATTGGCGGATGCAGTGCTTGTAACTCCTGTTGATTGGGCTGCGCAAATTGGCGAAGTTTTGGAGCAGAACGACGCGCGCTCGCTTTGGATTTTAGACATGGGTCCTAGCGAGGTGCTCGGAAAGCTTACTGGAGTGCTTGTGCAAGGAACCGGCGCTGGAATCGTAGAGGCTGCTACATTGCGCTCTCGCGCTGAGCTTTCAACAGCTGACTCAGCTTCTGAACCAGAGCGTACAGGCTGCTGGGCTGATTTTGCGCCTCGAGTAATCAACACGCCTGCAGGACGCAAAGTGCTTACCAAATTTAGCAAGCTTACAGGCAAAGCTCCTGTGCTTCTTGCAGGAATGACACCAACGACAGTAGAGCCGGAAATCGTTGCTGCAGCAGCAAATGCAGGCTACTGGGCTGAGCTTGCTGGCGGCGGTCAAGTAACTGCAGAAGTTTTCGATCGTCATATGAAGTCGCTTGAAAATCAGCTTCGCGAAGGCGCAACTATCGAATTTAACGCCATGTTTATGGATCGCTACCTGTGGAATTTGCAATTTGGTTCGAAGCGAATCGTGCCAAAAAAGAGGCAGTCGGGAGCTCCTATTGATGGTGTAGTTATTTCTGCTGGCATTCCAGAACTTGACGAAGCCAAGGAATTAGTAGCATCTTTGCAAGCTGATGGATTCCCTTACGTAACGTTTAAGCCTGGAACAGTTGACCAAATTCGTCAAGTTGTGCGAATTGCTAAGGCTGTTGCTCCAGCCACGATTATTGTACAGGTTGAGGGCGGTGCTGCAGGTGGTCACCATTCGTGGGAATCTCTTGACGATTTGCTTATGACAACTTACGCGCAAGTGCGCGAGTGCGAAAATTTGGTGCTTGTTGCAGGCGGTGGTATTGGCACTCCTGAGCGTGCTGCAGACTACATTTCTGGCGAATGGGCGAATGAATACGGTTTGCCAAATATGCCAGTTGATGCTGTAATGATTGGCACAGCTGCAATGACAGCTAAGGAAGCACATACAAGTCCTGAAGTAAAGCGTATGCTTGTGGAAACTCCGGGTATTGCGATGCCGAAATCTTCTAGCATTGAAGGTTTTGATGAGGATCCGTTCGCACCTTTGGGTGAGCGTTGGGTGCCTTCTGGCAAAGTGATTGGCGGTGTGACGAGTGGTTTAAGCCATTTGCACGCAGATATTTACGAGTTAGAAAACGCTTCTGCTCGCTGCGGTCGATTGCTCGTTCATATGATGAAACATCCTGAAGAGCTTGAAGTGCGTCGCGATGAAGTAATCGAAGCACTTAACTCTACTGCAAAACCATATTTTGGTGACGTAGAAAGCATGACTTACGCACAATTTGCTCAACGTTTCCTAGATTTGGCATACCCTTGGGTGGATCCGACTTACGTAGATCGCTACATGCATTTGTTGCAGCGTATTGAAGCGCGTTTAATTAATCAAGATTCAGGCGAATTTACTTCTATTCTGCCTTCTATCGAAGAAGTTTCTAAGCACCCTCAAGCTGCTTTATATACGCTGATTGACGCGTTGCCTCAAGCTCGCGAGATGAACGTTGTGCCAATGGATGCCGCTTGGTTCCCAACTTTGGTGCGCGAATACCCTAAGCCAATGCCATTCGTGCCAGTTATTGACAACGATTTGTTGCGTTGGTGGGGTCAAGATCAGCTTTGGCAGTCGGAAGATTCGCGTTACTCGGCAGACGCTGTGCGCGTAATTCCAGGACCGATTTCCGTGGCTGGAATTACGACTATGGATGAGCCGATTGCCGATATTCTGGGACGTTTTGAAGCAGCTATGCTCAATCGTGCAGAATCTGGCTCGGAAACTGGAGTAGAAGCAGAAAATAAGGAAAATGCGGCGAGCAAGTCTTCAAAATCTGCTTTTAGTCAGATTGCTGATGCTAAAAACGTTGAAGCTTACGTGCGCGCATGCCCGAATATTTCTTGGGTTGGTCATGTAACTGCAAACCCTGCTTACGGAACGTCTTTAGGAGACGAAAATTACGTAATTACAGTAACTTCTAGTAATAATGACGTAATTTCGCTTGATTTAGATATTAAGCTAGATACATTCTGGGATAATCAAGAAAATCAGGAAGCAAAACACTCTACAAAAAATGCTGCAAACTCGCCAAAACGCAAGCACGCGGTACGAGATATTGTAATTCCGCTAACTGTTGATGCAAGTCAAGCTGGAAGCATACCAGTAGTTGACCGCGAGCGCTTGCCAAAGCACGTGTACGAAATGCTTGCAGCAACCGCAGGTGTTGGAAATACAGCGATTACTGGCGATGTGCTTGATGCTATGCCTAAGGTTGAAACAGTAAAAGAAGATGGCAGTTTGGCAAAATTGCCGGAAGATTTGCTTGCAGAAGGTTATAGAGATTTCCCATTTGGATTGGTTCATTCTTCCTATACTTTCTCGAGAAATCTTGGAATTGACCACGAGTCTGCTACTGCTGGAAGACTTCCAGATGGATTGCTTGCTTCTCGCATTGTGCCAGACGCGTTAGTAGGCCCTGCTTGGCCAACTATTTACTCGGCTTTGGGTTCCGTAATGGTTGATGGTTACCCGATTATTGAGGGTCTGCTTAACGCTGTTCACCTAGATCATTTAGTAGAGCTTGACGTCGATGCCGAAGACTTTAAAAAGTATGTCGACAAGCGAATTAATTTACTCGGCTGGGCTGAGCCGTATGCAGAATCCGCTTCTGGACGCGTGGTAACTATTCACGTAGTGCATACTACTGCAGATGGAACTCGTTTGGCTCACGAAACTGAGCGTTTTGCTATTCGTGGACGAAGCTTCAGTAACGCGCTTCCTGCTCCAGCTGCGCAATATGGCGAAGCTGCAGGATTGCACGGATACGAAATTGAAGACACACCTCGCAGAGCTTTGCGCAGAGTAGTCGTTCGCGCTCCTCACGATATGACCGCTTTTGCGCGTACTTCTGGAGATTTCAACCCAATCCACACTTCTAAGCGAGGTGCTGCAATTTCCGGTCTTTCTGCTCCTTTGGTACACGGTATGTGGCTTTCTGCAACAGCTCAACATGTGGCTCAAGCAGTTGATGAAAAAGGTGCTCGCTACGAGCTCATTGGCTGGTCATACAACATGTACGGCATGGTTCAACTTGATGACGAAGTAGAAATCACAGTTGAGCGCGTTGGAAAAGTTCGTCGCGGCGGACTTGCTTTGGAAGTTACGTGCAGAGTTGATGGGCAAATCGTGTCTAAAGCAAGCGCGCTTACTCGCGCTCCACGTGCAGCATTCGTATACCCAGGTCAGGGTATCCAAAAGCAAGGAATGTCGCTGGATGAGCGCGCAAAGTCGCCTGCTGTGCGCGATACTTGGGAGCGAGCAGACAAGCTTACTCGCGAAAAGCTTGGATTCTCAATCCTCGCAGTCGTGCGCGATAATCCAAAGGAGCTTACTGCTCACGGCGTAACTTATCACCATCCTGAAGGATTGCTTAATTTAACACAATTTACGCAAGTTGCGCTCGCAACAGTTGCCTTTGCGCAAACCGCGCGTTTGCGTGAAGCAGGATGCGATATTTGGCCTGCTTACTTTGCAGGACATTCGCTTGGCGAATACAATGCTTTGAGCTCCTTCGCGCAAATTATTCCACTCGAAACTGTGCTTGAATTGGTGTTCCATCGCGGATCTACAATGCATCATTTGATTGAGCGCGATGCGCAAGGTCGCTCGAACTACCGCATGGGTGCGCTTCGACCAAACCAGTTTGGAGTGTCAGACGAAAGCGTGAACGCTTACGTTGATGGCATTTCCAAGGCTACTGGCGAATTCTTGCAAATTGTAAACTACAACTTGGCAGGTCAGCAGTACGCAATTGCTGGAACTATTAAAGGCTTGAAGGCATTGGCTGCAGACGCTTCTAAGCGCGCTAAGGAGTATGGCGGCAAGCCTCCATTCATGTTTGTTCCAGGAATTGACGTGCCGTTCCACTCTCGAATTCTTCGAAAGGGTGTGCCGGAATTCCGCGACAAGCTCGATTCGCTGCTGCCGAAGCATATTGATTACTCTGTGCTTGTAGACCGTTACATTCCAAACCTCGTGGCTTGCCCGTTTGAGCTTACGCGAGAATTTGCACAAAAGATTTTGGATGTTGTGCCATCTGAGCGCATTGAAGCAGCTTTGGAAGATGAAACTACGTGGAAATCTTATGCAGAGGATGAGCAGAAGCTCGGTAGATTGCTTCTTACGGAGCTTCTTTCATGGCAGTTCGCTTCTCCAGTTCGTTGGATTGAAACGCAGGCTCTTATGTTTGCCGATCGCGCTCGCGGCGGTCTTGGCGTTGAAGAGTACGTTGAAGTTGGTTTAGGAAACGCGCCAACTTTGGCAAATCTTGGCGCTAAAACTCTTGCTTTGCCGGAGTTTAGTGGCGAAAAAGTGACTGTTTACAACGTTGGTCGTGACGAAGGTCGCGTTTATATGACTGACACGGATTCGCTTGTGCCTGAAGTGTTTACTGAGGAAGATAGTCAAGAAGTAAGTAGCACTGCTGATGCAGCTGCTGCTCCTGCCGCAAATGTTGTCTCTGCTGCTCCTGCGGCTTCTGCTCCTGCAGCTAATGCAGCAGCAAGCGGACCTGTAGCAGACTTGCCATTCAAAGCATCCGACGCAATCTCAATGCTGATTGCGTATAGTGCAAAAATCCGTCTTGACCAAATCGGCGACACTGACACAACTGATACGCTTACAAACGGCGTATCTTCACGCAGAAACCAGCTTCTTATGGATATTAGTTCCGAGCTTGGCGTGGCTAGCGTGGATGGTGCTGCAGAAGCTCCAATGAGTGCGTTGCGAAAGCTTGTGGATTCGGTTGCTCCTCGCTACAAGGCTTTTGGTGCAGTGCTTTCCGATATTGTGCGCGAACGTTTGCGTGCACTTTTCGGTGCAGCAGGTGTGAAGCCAGCACAAATTGACAAGCGTATTTCGGAAGTCTGGCAGCTTGGCGAAGGCTGGCGTGCGCACGTGCTTGCGGCTTTGGTTTTGCAAACGCGTGAAGGTGCTAGCGTGCGCGGTGAAAATCTTGCGCAACTTTCAACTGATCCTGCAAAGAATACTGCTGCAGCTGACGCTTTAATCGACGCCGCAATTGCGCAAGTTGCTCAAGCTCACGGCGTTAGCGTTTCTCAGCCTGGCGCTGCTGGCGCAGCCGGTGGTGCTGTTGTTGATTCTGCAGCTCTTGACGCTTTTGCGCAGCAAGTTGTTGGCGCAGACGGCGTACTTGCTGCAACTGCTAAGTTTGTGCTAGCAAAGCTTGGTGTTGAAGCTCCTAAAGCAGAAACTGAAAGTGACGAAAATGCTGCTGTTGTAGCTGCTGTTGAAGCAGAATTAGGTGCGGATTGGCCAAAGCAAGTGGCTCCTCGATTTGATGAGCGAAAAGCGATTCTTTTCGACGACCGCTGGGCTTCGGCTCGCGAAGACGTTGCTCGCTTGTACTACAAGTATGCCGGAAAGAATGTTGATATTCAGGTAAATGGAGTTTCTGAAATCTTAAATGATTTTGGTAGTTTCCTCGGTGCCGGGGAAGCAGTAGCTTCGGAAGCTGAGTGGTTTGCAAGTCTTTCTAAATCTCGCGAATTAAACAATCTTGCAACAATATTTAAAGGTATTGCTCGCGATTCTCGCACTAAACTTGCGCAAAACAACGCCGATGCTGCTCAAGCAACTCGTTTTGCAGGAGAAGTTGCAGTAGTTACAGGCGTTGCTCCTAACTCGATTGCTGCTCGCGTAGTAACGGGCTTGCTTAAGGGTGGAGCTACGGTTATTGCAACTTCGCACAGTTTCAAGCCGAGCGTCAAGTCTTGGGCAAAGAAAGCGTATCGCGAAAACGCTCAAATGGGCGCAAAGTTGTGGCTTGTGCCAGCAAACTTGTCTAGTTATCGCGATGTCGATGCGCTTGTAAAGTGGGTTGGCACGGTTTCGAAGAAAGTAAGTGGCGCAACTACTACTATTTTGAAGCCTGCTTATGAGCCGAGCATGTTCTTCCCGTTTGCAGCTCCACCAGTTCACGGTACTTTGGCTGATTCTGGTTCGCTTTTTGAATCGCAATCGCGCTTGATGCTGTGGGGTGTGGAGCGTGCAATCGCCGGATTTGCACAGATTGGAGCAGATACAGATGTACAACATCGTATGCACGTTGTGTTACCTGGCTCTCCAAACCGCGGTATGTTCGGCGGCGATGGTGCCTACGGCGAAGTCAAGAGCGCTTTCGACGCTATTGTGAACCGTGCGCATGCGGAAAGCGTGTGGTCGGATCGCGTGACTTTCGCGCATCCTAAGATTGGATGGGTGCGTGGAACCGGCTTAATGGGCGGAAATGATCCGCTTGTGACTGTAGTTGAGCGTCACGGATTAACTACCTACTCTACGCAAGAAATGGCAGATCGTTTGCTTGATTTGTGCACGAAGGAAGCACGAGAGCAGGCAGCAATTGCGCCTTTGGATGTTGATTTTACGGGAGGATTAGGCAAGGAGCCTCTTGATTTGAACGCGCTTCGTGCAGAAGCGTTGGAAGATCAGAAGCGTGCTGAAGTTGCGGAAGAAGCGGTGGAAGCTGTAGAAGAAGCTGCAGAATCTTCTGCTAAATCAACCAACAAAGCACTTCCAACTCCTTACGTGCCAACTCAGCCGCGAGTCAACTTGGCTGATTGGAAGAACGTAACAGCGCGTCCAGAAGACGAAATTGTGATCGTCTCCGTTGGCGAGCTTGGACCATGGGGTTCCGGACGTACTCGTTTCGAAGCAGAACTTGGAATTCGTGAAGACGGTTCCGTGGAGCTTTCTGCAGGAGCAGTACTGGAATTGGCTTGGAATATGGGCTTGCTTACTTGGCAGGATTCGCCAAAGCCAGGCTGGTATGATGCGGACGGCACGCTTGTTCCAGAAGAAGATATTGCAGAGAAATATCGCGATGAAGTAGTAGCACGTTCCGGTATTCGACCATTCGAAACCGGTATGGGCGGCGATTACAAGGATGGAGCAAACGAAGAAGAAGCAGAAATCTTCCTCGATCACGACGTGAGTTTCAGCGTTCCAACAGAAACAATTGCGCGCGAATACGTGGCACTTGACGAATCGCATACTGAGATTGCTCGCGATGCAGAATCTGGCGAATGGACTGTTACGCGCAAGGCAGGTTCTATGATTCGCGTGCCGCGTAGGGCTGCAATGACCAGAACCGTCGGTGGACAATTCCCTAAGGGCTTCGATCCGCTGAAGTGGGGTATTCCAGCTTCAATGGTTGGAAGTGTTGACACGATTGCGCTGTGGAATATTGTCACAACTGTAGACGCTTATATTTCTGCTGGTTTCACACCTTCGGAGATTTTGCAATCTGTGCATCCGTCAATGGTTGCTTCCACGCAAGGAACCGGTTTCGGCGGCATGAGCTCAATGCGAAAACTGTACTTGGATCGTTTCCTTAACCACGAAATTCCTACGGACGTATTGCAAGAGGCGCTTCCAAACGTTGTTGCAGCTCACGTAATGCAAACCTATATCGGCGGCTACGGAAATATGGTTCAGCCGGTGTCTGCATGCGCAACTGCGGCGGTTTCGCTCGAAGAAGGCGTCGACAAGATTGCTCTCGGCAAAGCTGATTTCGTAGTAACTGGCGCAATTGACGATATCGGCGTGGAATCCGTAGTTGGCTTCGGCAATATGAACGCAACTGCCAATAGCGAAGAAATGTATGCGAAGGGCATCAATCCACGATTCTTCTCTCGCGCAAACGATCGCAGACGTGGAGGCTTCCTTGAAGCACAAGGTGGCGGTACGATTTTGGTTACGCGCGGCGATATTGCTTTGAAGCTTGGCTTGCCTGTTGCTGGTGTGGTTGGTTTCATTCACTCCTACGCTGATGGCATTCACACTTCTATTCCTGCTCCGGGCTTGGGTGCTTTGGCTGCGGGCATGGGTGGAGCTAAGTCTAAGCTCGTGCGTGATTTGGCAGCTCTCGGCGTTACTCCGGACGATATTGCTGTGGTTTCTAAGCATGATACGTCTACGAATGCAAACGATCCGAACGAATCTGAGCTGCACAATACTCTTGCGCACGCAATCGGACGCACGAACGGAAATCCGCTGTTCGTAATCAGCCAAAAGACGCTGACTGGACATGCAAAGGGCGGCGCGTGCATCTTCCAAATCAACGGTTTGACTCAACTGTTTAGAAGTGGCGTAATCCCTGGAAACGCATCACTTGACTGCGTGGATCCTAAGCTTGCGCGCGACGACCACATGGTTTGGTTGCGTGAGCCGATGCGCATTGGCGATGGTGCAGGTTCTTGTGCAGTGAAGGCTGCTCTCGCAACTTCGCTCGGCTTCGGTCATGTTAGCGGATTTATGGCATTGGTTCATCCTGGTGCTTTTGAGGCGGCTGTGGCTGCTAGCGCAGGTGTTGATGCGCTTAAGAATTGGCGTACCAAGGCGAATGCGCGTTTGGCTGCGGGCCAGAGGCGATTTGAGGAAGGCATGATGGGGCGATCTGCTTTGTTCGAGCCTGTTGAGAATCGTCACTTGCTGAAGGATGGCATGCGCCTTCCAGATGGCACTCGCTACGACGGTCACGAAGCAGAAAAGGCGATGTTACTTAATCCTGAAGCTCGCCTTAATGCGAACGGATACTACTGCTGAGTTGCTGCTACTGCTGAGCTGCTGCTTTAGCTGGTTTTGACTTTACAAACGCCGGGGAATTTTCTCCGGCGTTTGTAGTCGTTTTGGCGTTATGTGGAAACATTTGCTGTGTTATTCCACGGCATTTGTTTTCGCTTTGGCTTTATTTGACCACATTTGCCGGAAAAATGTAGGGCGATTGGAGTTGCGTTAACAATCACGTAAGTAGCTCTGTAGTTCAGTATGCCATATTTAGTACGTGTAACATTGCGTATGTTGCCTGATATTACCTAATGCCAGTAGTACGCTGTCATTATCGCAGTGGTGTGCTATCTCGCTACCAGTACCCGCTGCCAGTACCCAGATCATTTAACGGCATCTATTTGTCGCACCTATATCTCTGTAGCTTATATCTCTGTAGCCTACAGTTCTATAGCTTTACAGATATAACAATGCTCCGTGGTTGAAGGGTTGTCGTAAATTTTGCGAACCCTTTTATCACGGAGCATATGTATATTATT
>NZ_LWSR01000093.1:0-11294 GCF_001660745.1 Gardnerella sp. 26-12 | reverse complement strand
ATAAGAGACAGGCTTCCATCTGTTGTGGCTTCCGCGCTTCAGCCTACTCAAAAAGATATTATCGATGCGTCTAATACGACGCAAAAAATGGGCAAAGGTAAGCCTGATGTAGATGAATTGAATATGCAGCGGTGGGGTGCTGGCGTACTCAATAAGGGTGCACAAATTCAAAAGTTTGTAGAGCTTGCGCGCCATGATGCACAAATGCAAAAGTTGCGTGAAGCACAACAGCGTGAGATTGAGCAGCGTGAAATAAATAAGAGTGAAGCAAAGCAGCGCGAATCGCAACAACACGAAGTGCAACAGCGTGATGGAATTGACTCGCAGTTAGGTAGTTCTTCAGAACAGGTTAATTTCGGACATTCTTATGCAGTAAGTGCGCCTGCGCCAGTGCAGCCAGTTCATCCAGCAGTAAAGCCAGAGTCGACTCCAACTTTGAAGCCGACTGCAAAGCCAGAATCAACGTCAACTGCAAAACAAGATGCAAAGCAACCTGCAGAAACAAAGCAACCGGAAGCAAAGCAACCGGAAGAAAATGCTGGTGACGTTAAGCCTGCTGAGGTTAAGCCAGGTGAAAATAAGCAGCCTGCACAACCAGCAAATACGCAGCCTGTAAATACTGAAAGCGCAAAGCCTGCAAACGAGCAGAATACAAGCGCACAATCTTCAAGCACTCACGCAGAAAATGCTCCTGCATTAAGTAATGCAAATGCGCCAAAGGGGCGTGTTCGTAGGTCTGTTGAGAGCGGCGATGGTGCTTCCGACGGGAATAGTGTAACTACTACAACAAGTGCGCCTGCAACCTCGACTGCACCGTCTGCAAATAATGCGTCTGCAGCTCCGACTGCGAACACTGTAGATAATACGACTGCACCGTCTGCTCCTGCACCTTCAACAGGTACAGCGTCTAACGCTGGTGCTGGAACTACAGCGAACCCAAGTACAGAAAATACAACTGCACAAGGTGCAAATGCAAACGTCTCAGGCGAAGAGAAAAGCACTACGCCTGCTTCGAACAATGAGCATCCTTCACCTGCTTCTACATCGAACGCTGGCACAACAACTAATAACGCAGCAACTGATCCAAACAGCCAGGTAATTAAGCCGAATGAGCAGCATCCAACTGCTGAAAACACAGAGCAAGCCAACGAACAGGTACAAACCGACAAAAAGCCAAAAGCCACTTACAATTTGAAAATTCGCTATACGATTGGTGGTGCTGCGAATAAGCAGCTTGTGCAGCCGTATGAGCTTACAATTGATCAAGAAGACTTCGATAATCTAGGCAAAGATGGCAAGTGGGAATACATTGAGCTTCCAAAGGCTGCTGGATACCGTCCGTCCGTATACCACTCCGGTGATTACCAGTACTACATTAAAAACAGCGAAGACAAGTTTGTTATTGACGACGGTACGGATGCGGATGCTAAGCGTTACTTGCGTTTAAGCAAGAAGCTGATTACTGATTACGCTGTAAAGAAAAGGCAGGCTGTTGAAAGCAACAACAGTGCTCAATCTTCGCAGAATCCATCGTCTACGCAGTCAGGTTCGGACGACGGTATTCAGTACTACGGCGAGTTGAATATCAACTACGCTCCTAAAACAGCTAAGTACTATGTGCGTCACTTGGTGCAGGATCTCGATCATAAGGATGAGTTTCACGATGCTCCAAATCTTGGCGTTGGCAAGACTATTGAAGTAACTTACAAAGATGGCAAAAAAGAACGTATCCACGTCACTGAAGTTACTGGCACTGTTGGTTCAGATGTGAGTGCTGTAGCTCTGTACATTCCAGGCTACGAGCCGGAGCATAATCTTATTAGCTCGCCGCTTTCGGATTCTGAAGATGAAAAAGATAAGCTAGTTTTGAACCTTCGCTACTACCGTAAGGCGTATGAAGTTACTTACGATTCTGCTGGCGGCACGGATGTTACTGCTCAAAAAGTGTATTACCAGCAAGATGTGCCACAAGTTACGAAACCAACTAGGCGAGGTTACACTTTTAAAGGATGGTCTTTAGTAGATCCTAGCAAAGAGAGTGATCCGCTTTATGCTGAGAATACTATTGTTTCTCTTGATGACTACAAGATGCCGGATCACAATGTGCAATTCCGCGCTAATTGGGAAGCGAACAATACTACTAGCTACCGCGTGAACGTGTGGGTGCAAAAAGCGGATTTGGTTGACAAAGAGCATCCGGATTCGCTTGCAAACTACGACTTTGTTGGTCTTGTTGAGCGCAAGAACGTGAAGACAGAGAGTGACGTTGCGCTTAATAAGATGAATGATGCCGGCGTTGCTAATGATACTAGTAAGCTTAATGGTAAAAACGAAGATAATTATGTAGAAAACCCAGAGCTTGGCTTAACGAAAGAAGAGTTGCAGGGCACGAAGGATAAGAGTTACAAAGACGGCTTAATTTCAAAGTTCAACTGGATGAACGATACGCCTGTAACAAGCTTAGACGGGTATGATACCGCGAATCCTGGTGACGCTTCAAACAAAGGCAAGGATATATTCACACGCTACTTCCATGTGAATAAGGAGCTTACTAAAAAGCTTAACACTGAGCAACATGATTTTGTGCCGGGTCACCCAGATTTAGGCAAACGTAGTAAATCGCAGCTTTGCGCGAACGACTTAAACAACACTCTTAACTTAGTTTACGACCGCAAGACTTACGAGCTTATTTTTGCTAAGCCTACTGGCGTAGATAGGGGTAACAATGCTGCTATAAAAAGAAAAGACGAAAGCGGCAAAACAACTATTTATTGCTATGCTGATGGTGGCAATTGCTCAACGAAGTATGATAGCGAAAATGAAGATAACGATGGCAACAAAATTGACCATAAGGGCTACCGCGTAAAAGTTCGTTACGGTCAAAAGCTTACTGATATTTGGCCTGATATAAATGAATTAGATTTTAATGAAGAAAATATAGGCTCTTTAGGATGGCAGCTTGGATATGCAGGTGAAGTGAATTATCGTGACACTCCTCCGTATCGTTTTACTATAAAAGAATTTGCTGATCCTAAATTCCGTGTACAAGGTAATAATCAAGCGCCTAAAATTAGTGATGACCCTTCGAATCCTAGTGCACAGCAATACGAGCTAAAAGATAATCAGCGTCTGCTTACTGCTGATATCAGTAGTAAAAGTGCGCCTATACAGGTGATTATTAGGAAGCAAAGTATTGCGTCTGCTAAAAACGGTGGCGATGATATAGGCGACAATGATTATGAGCTTTCAACTGATTCATATAGCAAAGATGATACTGACAATTCGGGTTATTTATATACAGCTCCATCTATTGCAGGTTTTAATCCTGCTGATGGTTATGATAAGAAAAATGTTGGTGATTCGTTAGATCCATTCGACTTTGAAGATAATCGGGAAGAGTGGTATAACGAATCTCATGGTCATGGGAATTGGGATGATTTAAGTGATGATGAGAAGAATGCTTTTGCTAAAAAGTATCATTTAGCATTTCGAAAGTATAGGGGCGTTCCAGTAGATGAACAAGAAGATTATTCTGGTGATGCAACTGAATTTGAAACTAACAAACTACTTGAATTTAGGTACAACCGCAAGTCGTACGATGTGCAGTTTTATAATGCGGATGGCAAGGCTATAGCTACAAACGGTAGCGCTGCTACAGAGAGCCTGCCGTTCGAGTATAGTTTGACTAAGCGCGGCAAAAAAGATTTGACGGGCGAAGACAAAGAGCTATACGGAAACGATACATCTTATGATGCTTCTGTAACTAAAGACGATGCCGGTAATACGTCTAAGCAGTTCGACGGCAAGTACACTTTCACGCTTAATAACAAGACTTACTCCATCGTTCGCCCTGCTGATTTGCCAGAAGACTATGTGTTTAAAGGCTGGGCTGTTGATCAAGCTGGTACTCAGTTTATAAATGGCGAAAACAAAGATATTACAATGCCAGTCAACGGCATTAAGCTTTACGCTGCGTGGGGTCTTCCAACTGATATTCAGCACACTGTAACGTTTGACTACCATATGCCGAAAACCGACGACAACGGCAATGAAATAAGTGGCTCCGACGTAGTTACGGAAAAGAAGTTCCCTCGCTACCATGTTATTGACGAAAAGAAGATAAGCACCCCAACGCGCAAAGGCTACGACTTCTACGGCTGGGAGATTAAAAAGAACGGCACGACTTTGCCGTACGCTTTTGGCAATAAAGTAGTAGAAGATATAAAGCTTGATGCAGTGTGGGTTAAGGATACTCGCTACAACGGTACTTTTAAGCACATATTCTTAAAGCCAGGCGTAACGTTTGCTGACTATAAGAAAGAGGGTCTTTCAGACGCAGAAAAAGCCGCGATGGTGGATCACGTTTCTACTCAAACGGTTTCCGGCTTGCGCGAGCATTTGCGCTACAATGCGGAAGCAGTCTACAGCGACGAAACGCACTTCCCAGATAAGCAGTTCACGAGCTTTGAAGCCTCGAGTGATGAGAAGCAGAATACTGGCGAGTTTATTTACCAAACGTACAATACGCGCAAGTATAAGGTAAAGTATATTGATCAAAACGGTAAGGAGCTTCTTCCAGAAAGCGAAGTCAGCTCTGTAAACAGAAAGTACGACGTAGTATTCTACAAGCCGATTGAAGGCTTTATGCCGGAAAGCACACAGCAGAATATTACTTATACTACTGATAGCGAAGGTAAGCAGACTAGAGAAGATACATTCATCTTCAAATATAAAGACGTTCGCGTGCTTAAACGCAATGACGATAAGCAAGCTCGCCCAGATCACTACACGCGCTACGTGTTCAAAGTGGCTGATGGTCAAGACTCTATGGGCAGCGTTGTTGACTGGCAGAACAAGGATGTAGCTGACGGCTCTGTTCTTGTGTACGACGCAATTAAGGGCACAAAAGCTTATCAAATGCCACTTCCAACAGTGAAAGCAAAGCCTGGATTTGAGTTTGTTGGTTGGACTTCAAAAGTCGGTTCGTCTGAAGTTGGCTCGCATACGCTTCAGTATTCCGATGGTGTGAATCGCTTGCCGATTCGTTCCGAAGAGCAGAACAATCCTGAGGTAATTTACACTGCTCACTTCAAGCTAAAGGCTCCTATTGCCGCAGCTCCGCAAGTGCTTACGCCACTTGAGAATATTAGTACTGGAAGTAGTGATGATGCTAAGAAGCTTATAACGAATTCTTATGAGTATCCAACTGGTGCTACGTTCAGCTTTGCGCCTGGCGAAAAGTTTGACAACACTCCAGGATTACACAAGATTAAAGTGCAAGTGCATCTTGGCAATAACATTGCTGAAGCTGAAGTGCTGTACCGCGTGCTGCCGGATTTGGTGTACGCAAGCGAGTGGGATAAGTTTAAAGCTACTGACTATGGCAAAGCGCATATTGACGAGTATGCGCCGATTACTTTCACCGGCAAGAATGATGAAGGCACTATTATTGGTCACGATGGAGATAATGCCAATCATCCTGCTGGTGAAAAAACTACGCTTACTGCGTACGTTTATAAGGGTAAGGAAGTTAGAATCCGCGTGCCGCAAGCTTTCGGCAATGATTACAGCGACCAGCATTACCACTACGTGTTTAAGGGTTGGGCGACTAATGTTGTAAAGCCGACTGCTGAAAATCCAAAACAAGAGCAGACGTTTGACATAAATTCAAGCGACCGCTACAAGAAAGTAAATTTGCAAGACGGCGTAACTTACCACGCTATTTACAAGCGAATCGACTACTTCTCCAGCTCGTCCGACAATGGAACAGTTCCAGAAGATTCTGTAGTTGCAATCTTCAAGCCTGCTCCAGGACGAAAGTGGAAGGACGGCACAGACGGCCCTAAGGTGTTCTACGTAAAGAAGGGTACTGATCTTTCGCAAATTCCTTACAGTGCTAGCGACCAGACTAGTGCGTTGACAAGGCTTCAAGAGAACCTAACCAATGCTAAGGGAACTTGGAATCGAAGCAGCATGATTAATGGCAAAGAAGAAGTAACGCCTATAGATGATGTTTCGAATTGGAAAGTTGATAAACCATTCCAAGAGTTCGTGGCAGATCAAACCCCTTGGACAGAGCCAGCAGTGCAGACTGATTACTTGGTCGCTGTGCAAGATAAGCCTGACACGCTTCCAAAGTTAACCGATTTTATAACTAATATGTCTCAGCTCAAAGCAGACGCTGCTGTGAATAATGGCATAGAAGACATAAAAGTCGAATATGATTTGCCAACTGAAGCTGAACAAAATAAGTTAAAGCAGAAGATGCTTAAGAAGCCTGCTTTGTACACTGTTCCTTTGAAAGTTACAGTTAAGTATAAGGATGCAGCAGATTACAAGACTTATAGACTTGTAGGACGCTTAAAGGTGCTTTATCAGTTGATGTACGATAAAAGCCTACCGAAACCAGATAGTACTCAGCCTTCACATCAGCCTGGTGATACTAATCCTCTTACTGGTGTTGCTGCAGAGCGTGATCTTGTTCTCAATAAGGATAAGTATGTTAAGGTCAACTTTATAAATGCCAATCAAGTTGATCATAAAGATCAGGGCAGCCTTGATAAAGATACTACTAAGCTGTACTACGTTCTTAAAGACGATGTTACGGGCGTAAAAGCTCCGCAAGCTGTTGGCAAGGATTATGACGCTGATGGATACCATTACGTGTTCAAAGGCTGGAGGAAGCTCGAGAATTTTGTTGATAATGATAATTCTGATGCTCGTTCGCGTGCAAGAAGAAGCTTAGCAAATCAACCTGAAATTCCTGTCACTACTTTGATGGTAAGTGAACCAGCATCTGCAACTAGCGTTGATGTGCAAAACGCGAATGGTGAAAAGTTGTTATCGAATGATGAGATTCGTAAATTAAAGTACTCTGAAAACACTACATACCAAGCAGTGTATGAAAAGGTGATGAACATCATCGACGCGAAGAGTAATGAGAAAGTTCCAGATAACTACGTGCCGTATGTGTTCTTACCAGCTTTCGGAAGAAAGTGGGATGATGGATCATATAAACCGAAAGTTATCTACTTTAAGTCCGATAGTACTAAGTATGATGATGACGTTGCTGGAAAAACTAATGAGTTGAAGAACCGTCTTAAGGGCTTTAGCAAGTGGGAAGTTTATGATGCAGGCAACAAGCCTGTTCCTGAGAATGACACAAACGACAATAGGCAAATTCGCGTATATGTAGCAAATCAGATTGCTGATATGCCTGTGAATGTATCTCAGTTTGTTAAGAGTGTTGGAGATGAAGTTCCTGCTCCTGATGAGCTTGTGTCTGGTGTTGATCCTAATAACCTAGAGATTGCGGGCATGCACGGTGCTGGTGTAGTTTATTCTTCCGGTGCAAATTCTGTTCGAATTGCGAAGCCTGGAATTACTACCGTTAGAGTGAAGGTTGAAACATCTGATCCAAATAAGAAGGGTGCAAAGATAGTACGTTATGAAAATGTACCTATTCAAGTGCTTCCGAATGTGATTGCAGAGCGAGATTTGCCTTCAGCTGGCAGCCAAGCAGGAAAGTTCATTTTAGAAAACTACACAAAGGTAACGTATGTAGCTGGCAATGGCGGAACTATGCAGTCACCAATGCATACATACTGGGTGCGTAAAGATAGAATGTCTGAAATAAAGAATTATATTCCAGACGTTCTTGCTAACAAAGGTTACATATTCAAGAATTGGGATGAAGTATCTTACTCTAAACATATTGATACCATCTATAACAGTGCTGATAACCACAAATCAACTGATATTGAGCGTGAAACATTAGCTAAGATTGCTGAACGCTATGGCATGTCGTTTACAGCTAATGTAATCCGCAAATCTAAGAATTCTACATTTGCGGCTATAAAGAATATTCTTGCTGAAGCTATAAATAACGAGAATATGAGTTATGAAGCAAGTCGTAATAGATTGGCTATTGTTGCTGAAACATTAGGAAAGTCATATACTGCAAAAATAATTCGTAATTCACAACACTCAACTATTGAAGCTTTGAAGAATTTACTTGTGCAAGCTGGTATTACTGACGCTGATATTGCAATGGTATTCCCAGAAAGCGAAACCATTATTACTGCAAACTTTGAGAAGATGGCTCCTATGAAGTTTAAGTTTAGTGGTTCTGCTCGCGAGGGTGTTTTAACGAACTTCAGATTGCAAAACATGACTGAAGGAGATGTTAATAACACAACGGTTACAGTAGACGGCAAGAAAGTAACTATTAACGAGTTAGTTGCTCAAGGCTTAACTTCTGTAAACGGCATTAACGCAAATTGCGCTGGTACTGAATGCAAGATTTCTGGCACGCCTAAGATTGTTGACGGCAAGCCGAAAGTTGAGCTAACGTTTACTACTACCGACAAGTATGGTCGCGAAGCGGAAATTACTGTTGAAATTGATGTGATTTCTGAGAGCAAACCTGCTCCAACGCCTGAACGAGCTATTCCTTCTCTTGATTCTTATACTTCATATGACGTAACTATTGAGAATGAAAAGAAGCAAGAAAAGGATGTAAAAGAAACTGCTGGAGCAAAGCCGGAATTAGCTAAAACTGGTAGCAATACGGTTTCTTCTGCATCCGCTGGTATTTTGTCGGCAGCAATCGCAGCAATTGGTCTTGCGGTGGTAAAGACTGGCAAACACCATCGCAAGCGTCGCAATAATAAATAATTTATTTAAATTTGGAGCGTTTGAATTTTTCATGCGCTCCATTTTTATGCGGATTATAAGCGCGTCGAGGGTGGTGACTAGAATTACGAAGGTTCCGGTTCACGCTTAGCTATTGGGGCTTTGCGACCCGGGTCGCCCGAATTCCATAGGAGACATTATGAAGCAGGGTATTCATCCCGACTATCACGCAGTGCAGGTTACCTGCTCTTGCGGAAGCACTTTCGTAACTCGTTCTACCGCTGATGGCGATCACATGACGGTTGACGTGTGCTCAAAGTGCCACCCATTCTATACCGGCAAGCAGAAGATTCTCGACACCGGCGGTCGCGTGGCTCGCTTCGAGAAGCGCTACGGTAAGAAGACTAAGTAGCTTTTGTGACGCCAGCCCTGCTTTCGTGTAACTCGCGGAATCGGGGCTGGCGTTTTATGTGCTAAACATGTGTGTTTAATATTTAACATTTAAATTTTTGATTTACAATCCGCGTTAAGCGTGACTACAAAGGAATATGATGGCTGAGTCAGTAGAGGAACAATTCCCGGCAGCAGTTACCGCGTTAGAAGAGTATCGCGATATTGAAAGTCGTATGGGAAGCCCGGAAGTTGCGTCAAATCCGGACGCTATTCGTAAGCTTGGTCGTAGGCACGCAGAACTTGGATCAATCGTAAACGCTTACCTAAATTACAAACAGCTTTGCGACGACTTTGAAGCCGCAAACGAAATGGCAAGCGACGATCCAGATTTCGCTGAAGAAGCTAAGCGCTTAGAAGAGCAGATTCCAGCAGCAAAAGAAAAGCTTCGCACTGCATTAATTCCTAGGGATCCGGATGATGCGCGCGATATGATTATGGAAATTAAAGCTGGCACAGGCGGCGAAGAAGCGGCTTTGTTTGCTGGCGATTTATTGCGTATGTACATGCGTTACGCGGAAAAGCGCGGCTGGACTACCGTAATCCAAAGCGAAAATTCAACGGAACTTGGCGGCGTAAAAGACGTGCAGCTTGCGATTCGAGCAAAAGGTACGCCTGCTCCAGAAGATGGCGTGTGGGCAAGCATGAAGTATGAGGGCGGAGTGCATCGCGTGCAGCGAATCCCAGTTACGGAATCGCAGGGACGTATTCAAACTTCCGCAGCTGGCGTAATCGTGTTCCCAGAAGCAGACGAAGATGACGACGAAATCGAAATCGATCCAAAAGATTTGAAGATCGACATTTTCATGAGCTCCGGCCCTGGTGGGCAGTCCGTGAACACTACTTATTCTGCGGTTCGCATGACACATATTCCAACCGGAATTGTTGTTAGCATGCAAGACGAAAAGTCGCAGATTCAAAACCGTGCGGCAGCCCTTCGCGTGTTAAAGTCTCGTTTGCTCGCTATGAAGCACGAGCAGGAGGCAGCAGAAGCGGCGGATATGCGCCACTCACAGGTGCGTTCGCTCGACCGCTCTGAGCGAATCCGCACGTACAATTTCCCAGAAAATCGTATTGTGGATCATCGCACGAATTACAAGGCTTACAATCTTGATCAGGTTCTTGACGGCGATTTGCAGCCTGTTATCGACAGTGATATTCAGGCGGATGAAGCTGACCGCTTAGCGCAAGCCAAGTAAGTCAAGTAAAATTACTGAAATAACCAAGCAATTCTTAAAATGCAAGAACTTTTGCGAGTTTTGCGCGATGCTGTTAAAAAGCTTGATTCTGCAGGCGTGGACTCAGCAGAATATGATGCACGCTTGCTGCTGGCTCATGCTTGCGGCGTAAGCTTAGCTGAGCTGAGCAAGGCGCTAATACTTGGCGATTTAACCGATTTTTCGCAAGATTATGCTAGTAAATATAGCGATTTTGTATCTAGGCGTGCTTCTCGTGAGCCGTTGCAGCATATTGTTGGTCGCGCGCCTTTTCGCTACTTGGATTTGCAAGTTGGTAAGGGCGTTTTTGTGCCGCGGCCGGAAACGGAAATTGTTGTTGAAGCTGGATTGGATTGGCTTAGAGAGTCTGGTATTAGCAAGCCGACGGTAGTCGATTTATGCGCCGGATCGGGCGCAATTGGATTGTCGATTGCGGCGGAAGTTGCAGACGCGCAAGTATGGGCTGTAGAAAAATCTCCTGAAGCTTTCCAATATTTGCAAAAAAATTTCGAAGAAACTGCAAAAAAGTGGGAAAATATTCAGATTTTCAGTCGCTATCATGCCGTGCTTGCAGACGCAACCAAATCGCATATTTCGGATTGCACGCCGGAACTTCACGCAATTTGTGGCAAAGTAGATTTAGTAATAACGAATCCGCCTTACGTGCCGGAAAGTCAAGTGCCAGAACAGGTTGAAGTGCGAGAGTATGATCCTCCGCTTGCGCTTTATGGCGGTTCTGCGGACGGCTTGCTTATTCCGGAGCAGATTATGCGTGCGGCTTTTGCGCTGCTTAAGTCTGGGGGAGCGATGGTTATGGAGCACGATATTTCGCAAGGGGATGCGCTTAAAAAGTATGCGGAAAGCGTAGGTTTTTCGCGTGCGCGCGTTGGAAACGACTTAACTGGCAGACCGCGGTACACTTTTGCGGAAAAGTAAAATTTTAATCAAAAATAAAACTTGACTCAAACAGAATAAAATAAGCAAAATAAGCAA
>NZ_LWSR01000092.1:0-13295 GCF_001660745.1 Gardnerella sp. 26-12 | reverse complement strand
AATTTTAATTGATTAGTTTCATAATCGCATTTCACTACTTTACTTTTTGCTACTTTACTTCTCCACTTACTATGATCTTCTCTGTAGCTCTCTTGCAGATACTGTAACTTGCAAACCGTGCAATCTCAAACGTCTAGCAAGCTCAATACTTACGGCAACAGAACGATGCTGACCGCCAGTACATCCTACAGCAATAGTCACGTAATGCTTGTCTTCTTTAGCGAATCCGTCGATAGCTGTAAGAAGCGCATTTTCGTAAGAATCTAAGAATGTAATTGCCGCAGAATTCGATAAAACATAATCTTGCACAGCTTGATCCTTACCTGTAAGCTCCCTTAATTCAGGAACCCAGAAAGGATTCGGCAAAAATCGCATATCGGCAACAAAATCAGCGTCCATTGGCATGCCGTATTTAAATCCAAAGCTGAAAATATGCACAGAAACAGTAGAAGAGCCTTTTCCAAGCAATCCTTCGTAAAGCTTTGTAGAAAGTTGGTGAATACTAAGTGCAGAAGTATCGATAATAATATTTGCGCAATCTTTCAAATGACTGAGCAGCTCTCGCTCTTCTAGAATACCGTCAATAAGTCTGCCACCGCGCTGCAAAGGATGCGGTCTACGCACAGACTCGTAACGCTTGATAAGCACAGCATCTGAAGCATCTAGAAACAGAATTCGCGTTTTTACACCAAGGTCATCAATATGCGCAAGAACTGCAAACAGGTCGTCGAAATATCCTCTAGAACGCACGTCAATAACAGCAGCAAGCTTATGCACTTTAGAACCGGATGAAGTCATCATATCTACTAGCGGTATGAGCAATTTTGGCGGAAGATTATCGATAACATACCATCCCATATCTTCCAACGCGTTAGCAGCGTGCGAGCGCCCAGCTCCGCTCATGCCTGTAATTAGCATAACTTCAAATCTGTCAGATAGTTGCATACTAGTCGACGCGGAACGTTGCGTAGTATGTTGCGCATCACGTTGCACATCACTTTGCGTAGTATGTTGCGTATTATCGCTCATAATGCCTCCTGTAAGGCTTTTCGCATGAGACTACTTAAGTCATCGTAATATCTAGCCTTGTCAGCACTAGGTTTATAACCAAGCTCAGAACCAGTCTCAGCACAATCCTCAGCGCCAGTCTTAGCACAATTCCCAAAATTTTCTTTAGATTGCCTGTACTCAATCGTCATAAGACTTACTTGTGCTAAAGCTTGTTGCAAAAGCATTTCTTCTCCGCCAATAGCGCAACCGTATTGTTGCCATACACTAAGTAGCATGCTTGGGCGAGGATCGTAAACTACGTCAAGCAATGTTCCTAATTTCGTTTGATTATTCGCACTATCTTGACAGTACGCTTTCAACGCAAGCGCAATTGGATCTGCTACATGCGCTGGAACTGTGCTTATGACTATGTCTGCTTCTGCGATTGCACGAACAGCTTCGAGTGAATTTAAAGATTTCAAAATGAGAGATTTATCACATTCTGACAATTTTTCTGCACTCAATTTTTCTGCGCTATAGTCTGCAAATTTTGAAAATACTTCTTCGCTTATTGTTGGGAACTCAATACCTTGCACAGGCTCATACATAGCGTCATTTTCTTCGCTTTTATTATTTTGACCTATGCTTATTTTATTTGGAAAATCAGCGCAATACTTTTGTATAAGATTATTAAAACGTTCAACGCCTTTTACACTACCGTTATCTTCAGTTCTAGCAACAACTTGCACCTGCTCAAGCTTTGCTACTTGCGCAATTTCAATTAAAGCTGCCAGTGCAGAGGATGCAGTGTTGCCGCTGCCAATAATAACAGCCTTTTTTACTTCGCATATGCGCTCATGTAATGCGTGCATAAATGTTATTAATATGCCACTTATGTCAGTGTTGTATAGCTTTATTTGCGATTGCGAAGCGGTTGCTGGGTTGCTAGTAAAAACTGCAGTATTTGCCACGTTAAGCGCGCGCGACCAGTAGTCGCAAGGTGTACCGAGTTTCATTACGGTTTTTTTAAGCGGCATAGTAAGGCTTAAGCCTTTCCAAGAATCGTCAAGATGCGCAATAAAATCGCGAAGCTCTGTTTCGCTTACTTTTTCCTTACTATATTGCCAATTTGTAAGACCTAAAGCCTTATAAGCCGTGTTGTGAAGCACAGGCGACAGCGAATGCGAAATAGGATCTCCCAAAACTGCGCAATGATATATTTTTACCATTTTTCTCTCCCCTATTAGTAAGTTAGTACGCTAATAAATCTTTTGGATCAACACAAAAACGCAACTCTCCTGCAGCACGTGTTGCTACGTGACGAGCTACTTCCTTGTGCAATCGGTTCACTAATTCTTGTCTTAAATAAAGCGGAACTCTTACTACAGCTTTTACACGGTCGTAAATATCGTCAAAATGCTGGTATCTGTCTGTAACAGGCGGATGCATTGGAACAATTCCTAATAATGGAGAAATTGCTGAAAAATCAGCATCTTGACTACTTTCGCACCCAAGATTTTCTTGCATTGCACCAATGTTTTCAAGCGCATGCATAACCGCATCACGAGCACCCCATACGCATGCTGCAGTTACACAAGGCGGCAATATTGCTTGAGCTCTTTCTGAAAGCTCATTGCAAGAAAGTTGAGTCGTATCCCACAATGTAAGCGCACGCGCAAGAACAGGATACGTTTCGCCAATCAAAAGCACACTTCCTCCGCGCGCTCTAGGAGCACATAAAGCAGAAGCTTTCATCCACGAATTAAGTGTATCTATTCGCGCATCAAGCCCCGAAGCGTACAAACTTACCCACGTATCGAGTATTGCTACAACACCATATTCTCCGTTACAATTTGCGTCTTGCGTTTGTACGCGAGGCTCACATCCAGGAGTTGCAACAACAATTACAGGTTTTTCATCAATACACTGGATAATTCCGTTCGGTTGGTGTTGTGACGAAATAATAATAGGCACGTTGCGAAATAGTTTAGATAATTCTTCTGCAACACCAGCAGCGCCAACTTGTATAACTCGCATATTGCTACTGCCACAATTAGAACAAGACCAATTTATTGCACTAGCACCACACCACGAGCAACGTGCTGTTTGCTGACTATTTGCAACATCGAGAGGCCCAGTACATCGTCTACAGCGCGCTTGACGTTTGCAAGAAGAGCATATAGCAGATTGCGTCACACCATCTTGCGCAATAGAAAGCAGCACAGGCTTACCATCCGAAAGAGCATCATTAATAGCTCTTACTGCGCTATGCGGTATGCGAGCGCCAATACTTGGGTCAGCTAATTTCAATAAAGCTTCACGATTAAGCCAACGAACCCACGGAACTAACTTTTCGCGAGCAAGTTTACTCGCACTTACAGGGATGCTAGATCCGCTTATTGTTTCAGCAGTTTTAGCAGATTGAGTAGTTTGAATAACTTTAGTAGTTTGAACAGATTGCTCACCTTGCGCATCTTGCGCATTCGACATATAGCAGTCTACTTCACTTTGACTAAGCGCGCTTCTGGAATACGACATTGACACAAATACGCCGCCATGCCTTTTCGCACGAAGCCGCATAACTCCACGCGCTTGAGCATACGGCATCATGCCATCAGCATATTGGTACGCGCAATCTTCAACAATCGCAAATAAAGCATCTCCCTCAACTGGAGCATACATTGCAGCTCTAGTGCCAAGAACGCAAGGAACTATTCCGGACGCGATTGCACGCCAAGCTCTATATCTATCAGCTGGAGGATCCGCAGCACAAAGTCGAGCTACATCGCCATCAAAACTTCCAGCAGAAAAACCACGATGATTCTCACTGACACGCTTATATGGCTTTAATCCGTAAACCATTAGCGCGCGCATTACATCATTTACTTCTCTTAGCGTCGGCAAAACTACAACAGCTTGCTTACACGCGCTTAAAGCAGTGACAATCATCCACGCTAAATCTTGTGCAAGTCGGCAAGAACCTGGTAAAGCGTCTACAATAAAAGATTGAGAAGAATTATTTTCTGCTTGCTTGACTAATTGATTTTCTGTTTTATTTTCACTAAAACTTGCGTCAATAGATTTTTTGATTAATGCATTGTATAAAATATTTGCATTTTCGTAATCATAAATCATGCGAGAAGTTGTAGCGTAACCTGGGTTTGTATTGTTATCGTTTTGCAAACGCTTCTTAAGATTTTCACGCCACTGTTTTCTGCGTTGCAAGCGTATGTTGTCAAAAACTTCCTCATGCTCAACACGAGCTACGCGTTGAGGCACAGCAAGACGCAAAATATTTGAGCTAGTTCCACCATAAGCTTTAGCTATGGCGTCAATATCGTCTCGCAAAGATTTAGAAAGCAAAACATCTGGAGGAAACACGCGCTCTAAAAATCTTAAAGCAGTATGAGGGGTGTCTGTATGCGAAGAACGAGACCAAATAACTCCAGTGAGCTTTTGTGCTCCAAAACGAACGCGTACAAACGCCCCAGGCTGAGCAGATTCATCTTGATCTTGCGATATCAAGTAATCAAAAGTACGACCTAAATGTGAAGCTTGAACATCAAGCATCACATGCGCAATAGGGCATTCATTAGCAGGCACTAGAGAAACAGCATTGCGCTTACGTCTCGTTTTACGCGCTAAGCCGTCTAGCGAAGGTTGCTCTGCCATAAATAACCCTTAGTTTTACTTGAATTACATCACATAATTACTGTTATTTTACAGCAAAATTTATCAATAAAACTACTTTTTTAGCGCATCTTTCAATTGCTCAATACGATTCGTTTCTTCCCAAGGGAATTTAACATCCGTACGGCCAAAATGACCATAAGCTGCAGTTGGAGCATAAATTGGCTGAAGCAAGTTAAGCTCGTCAATAATCGCAGCCGGACGCAAATCAAATACTTCACGCACAGCACGCGCAATATCTGCACGCGTAATACCTTCAGCTTCAGTTCCGAAAGTTTCTACGTTTACGCTTACAGGATCAGCAATACCAATAGCATAAGCAACTTGAACTTCTGCCTTATGAGCTAAACCAGCTGCCACAATATTTTTTGCAACCCAGCGAGCTGCATAAGCTGCAGAACGGTCAACTTTGCTAGGATCCTTACCGGAAAAAGCTCCACCACCATGATGAGCAGCACCACCATAAGTGTCAACAATAATTTTTCGACCAGTTAAGCCCGAATCAGCTGCAGGACCTCCCAAAACGAAGGAGCCAGTAGGGTTTACAAGCATACGGTACGAATCGTACGCAACTTTTTGAGCAAGAACTTCGTCCAACACAGGATTAACAACATGTTCAACAAGCTGATCTTGTAACCAGTCTCTAGAAACTTCTGGGTCATGCTGAGTAGAAATAAGCACAGTATCCAAACGTTTAGGCAATCCTCTTGAATCATACTCAATCGTTACTTGAGTTTTCCCATCTGGACGCAAATGCGCAACAGTGCCATCTTTACGAACTTTAGCAAGCTTTTGAGCTAAACGATGAGCAAGATAAATCGGCAAAGGCATTAAAGTATCTGTTTCGTCGCTAGCGTAACCAAACATAACACCTTGATCGCCTGCACCTTGAGCAGCGTAGTGCTCCTCACGAGAAGATGCACTCTCGCAAGAAGCATCCAACCTAGCAACACCTTGATTGATTTCCGCACTTTGCTCAGTTAAAGAAACCATAACACCACAAGAATCAGCATCAAGACCAATTGTGGAGCTCGTGTAGCCAACATTACGAACAACTTGACGCACGATTCCCGGAATATCGCTATAAACTTCACCACGCACTTCGCCAAAAACCACAAACTGACCAACGGAAGCACAAACCTCTACAGCAACATGCGCATGAGGATCCTGACGAAGCATATCGTCCAATATAGCGTCAGCAATTTGATCGCATAACTTGTCAGGATGACCTTCAGTTACAGATTCTGCAGAAATTAATTTACGTTCTTCCACATTTCCCCCTTAGGTTTATAGTCGATAAAGGCTAAATACAGGCTAAATAAAGCGAAAAACGCAGCCGTGCATCCGCTTTATTGAGCGCGGATGATACGCGACTGCGAATACCCATAAAGACGTTTATTAGCAAGGCTTATTAATTACCTTCGCTTAAATCGTCCTCACCAAGAGTCTCTTCAAGCAATCCAGCATTAATTTCGCGGAAAGCAATAGCTAAAGGCTTTTCTTGATTTTGATACTCAACTAGTGGGCCAACATTTTGAAGCAAACCTTCATTAAGCTGAGTAAAATAAGCATTAATTTGACGTGCTCGTTTTGCAGCAAATAAGGCAAGCGCATACTTGGAATCCGCATGTTGCATTAAATCATCAATCGGTGGATTCGCAAGACCAGTAGGTGTTGGCTGAGTGCCTAATGCCATAATATTCTCCAAATTCTATGGTGCCACAATAGTTCCAAAAGGCTTATTATATGCTATCGATTGGATATTGCGTAAGTTTTAACTATAAGTCGTATTCGCTTGCAATAACATTCCACAGTTCATCTGCGGCACGCTCAGCATTATCGTTCACAATAACAACATCGAACTCTTTAGCTGCAGCAATCTCAACTTTAGCAGTTTCCAAACGTTTTGCTTGCTGCTCAGGAGTTTCAGTACCACGACCAATAAGACGACGCTTAAGCTCTTCAAAGCTCGGAGGCGCAATGAACACGTACACAACTTCTAATCCAAGACGAGCAGCCTCTTGTTTTACGCGCCTAGCTCCTTGCAAATCTATTTCCAGCAAAGTAGGAATATCTTGCGTAAGATGATCCAAAACAGGCTGAAGAAGGGTGCCATAATGAGCCATGCCATGAACCAGCGCGGTTTCCAAGAATTCGCCATTACGCTTACGACGCTCGAATTCTTCTTCATCTAAGAACCAATAGTGAATACCATTAAATTCACCAGGTCTAGGCGCACGAGTGGTAGCAGAAACAGATAGCCAAATATGAGGATGCTTCTCACGAAGTATGCCTTCTACTGTGCCTTTACCAGCCGCAGTAGGACCCGTTAATACGATTAATCGACGTCTAGACTGCGAAACTGCAGTCTCATCCGTGGCACCCATTTGTTTACCTCTCGTTTACACACATTCGCCTGAATCAACAAGAGCCTGACGAATATCCAATGCTATGCGTTCAGTTGCAGCCGAAAGTTCACCAATATTTGGACCATGCGACGCAATCGAACGCGAAACAGTTACCAATACATTACCATGTGTACCAGCAAAAACACGCTTTAAATCGTCAGCTTCTGCACCTTGCCACCCATAACCAGGAGAAAGAATTGGACCAGTAAAACTGGTTACGTCAATTCCACCACCGTTCATCCAGTCGCCAATAGTCGCTCCAACAATTAAACCAACAGAACCCATTCCTTTAGTTTTATTGTTAAAACTTTGAGCCGTTTGAGCAATTCCGTGAGCTACAGTAGTTCCGCGGTAAGTTCCGCTTTGCCTAATAGCAGTTTGCAAACTTGCGCCTTCGCGATTAGAAGTTAGAGACGCAATAAAAACACCGCGACCGTTATTAAGAGCTTCGTTAATTAAGCCGCCCATTGAGCGAGCGCCGTAATACGGAAGAAGCGTAATAGCGTCGGCAAGAAGAGGCGCGTCCGGCTTAAAATATGCGTCTGCAAGCGCAGAAATAGTAGTAGACAATCCTCCATGACCGCAGTCAACAATAGTAATAATATCCATTTGACGAGCGGCATACAGCACACGCTCAAGCGCTGCGAAACCCTTAGAACCATAGCGCTCAAACATGCTGGATTGGAATTTAACTGCCGCTGCCCTACCATTCATAGCTTGCAGCATGCGCATAGAAAAAAGTTCAGCTCCAAGAGCATCCATGTTGTATCCCCAATTAAGCAGCATTTTGCGATGAGGATCGATTCCAACACACAATGGTCCATATTTTGCCATAGCGTTCTTCAAACGCAAACCAAAATCGGATCGTTGCGCCTGCACTTCTTGATCACGAATGCTCTCGGTCATGTATTAAGCCCGACTTTCTTGACTTTCTGCCTGTTCAATTGCAAACAACTGCTGAGCATGTTCTTGTATGCTCATCACCTGATAATCGTTGTTCTTAACAGCTTCAATAGCCATTAATACTGGTGCGAATTCGGTAATAGTAGTGAATTGCGGAAGATCAGCTGCTACAGCTGCCGCACGAATGGCATAACCATCAGTGCGCGATCCCCTTGAATTCGGCGTATTCAATACCATATCAATCCTACCATTTTCGATAAGCTCTACAACATTCTTACCGATTCTTTCATGCGCTTTCTCACTATTTGGCATATCCTTCGCCGTGTCGCCCTGACTAGAAAGCTTATCGACAATCACGGAATCAATACCATAACGACGAAGCACAGAAGCTGTACCTTCAGTAGCCCAAATAGTAAAACCAAGCTCCACTAATCGCACTGCAAGAAGCGGAAGTTGACGCTTATCTGCATCACTTACAGACACAAACACGTTGCCGCTGGTAGGCAAACCACCCTTGTATGCTGCAAGCTGGCTCTTAGCAAAAGCATGTGGGAAGTCACGATCGAAGCCCATAACTTCGCCGGTAGAACGCATTTCAGGTCCGAGCAAAATATCAACCGTACGACCAACAGGAGTGCGGAAACGCTTGAACGGCAGCACAGAAGCTTTAATAGCAACTTGCTGACCTGGATGAATATCACCACCATCGCCTTGCGGAAGAAGAAGCCCACGCTTGCGCTGCTGTGCAATTGTTTCACCAGCCATAATTCGAGCAGCAGCTTTAGCAAGAGCAACACCAGTAGCTTTAGAAGCAAACGGAACAGTACGAGACGCTCGAGGATTTGCTTCAATTACATACAAAGTGTTTGCCATAAAAGCGTACTGTACGTTGATAAGACCGCGAACAGAGCAGCCGCGAGCAATCGAAAGCGTACCCTCGCGAAGGCGTCGAATTTGATCGTCCGAAAGCGTGCTTGGAGGAAGAGTACAAGCAGCGTCACCAGAGTGCACGCCAGCTTCCTCAACATGCTCCATAATGCCGCCAATATAAAGCTCGTTGCCGTCGTAAAGCGCGTCAACATCGATTTCAATAGCGTCCTGAAGGAACTTATCAATCAAAAGCGGCGAAGGCAATCTGCCAGAAACAACCGTGTCTGCTCGAGCCTCATCCAATGCGCGATCAACATACTTTGCAAGCTGAGCGTCGTCGTATACAATCTCCATTCCGCGACCGCCGAGCACGTAGCTTGGGCGCACAAGAACCGGGTAGCCGATTGCGTGAGCTGCATCTTTTGCTTCCTCAAGACTCAAAGCTGTGCCGTATCGAGGAGCGTTCATGCCTTCTTGACGAAGAACCTCGCCGAAAAGCTCACGGTTTTCAGCCAAATCAATAGCCTCAGGAGTCGTTCCCAAAATTGGAACTCCTGCAGCTTTAAGACGAGCAGCAAGCGAAAGTGGCGTTTGGCCACCAAGCTGCACAATCACGCCCTTAACAGGTCCAAGCTTCTTTTCTGCTTCGTAAATTTCAAGCACATCTTCGAAAGTAAGAGGCTCAAAGTAAAGGCGGTCAGACATGTCGTAATCTGTAGAAACTGTTTCAGGATTGCAATTAACCATAATGGTGTCGTAATCCTTGCCCAATTCCTGAACAGCGTGAACGCAAGTGTAATCAAACTCAATACCCTGGCCGATTCTGTTTGGACCAGAGCCAAGGATAATCACAGCTTCGCGATCGCGCTTCTTCAACTCGCTTTCGTCAGCGTAGCAAGAATAGTAGTACGGAGTTGCTGCGTCGAACTCAGCTGCGCAAGTATCAACAGTCTTGTAAACAGGGCGCAAACCGTAAGCCCAACGAAGCTCACGAACCATATTTTCGCCTTCGTCGCCAAGATTACGCAAATGCGCAATCTGCACGTCCGAAAGACCAGCAAGCTTAGCACGCTTCAAAACTTTAGGAGTTAAGGTTTCAGCTTCACGAACTGCGAGCGCAGTTTCGTTAATTTGAGCCAGCTGCTCTACAAACCAAGGGTCGATTTTTGTTGCTGCAAAAATTTGATCTGGCGTTGCTCCACCCCAAAGCGCGCGCTGGATTTGCAAGTAGCGATGCTCGGTTGGAGTATGCATTTCTTCAAGAAGCTTATTAACTTCTTCCTTGCTTGGGCGCTCGCCATCCCAGCTAAAGCACGCGTGACGCTTGTCGATTGAGCGCATTGCTTTTCCAAGGGATTCCTGGAAGTTTCCAGCCAAAGCCATTGCTTCGCCAACTGACTTCATAGAAGTTGTAAGCGTGGTGTCTGCTCCTGGGAACTTTTCGAAAGCAAAGCGCGGAATCTTCGTTACAACATAGTCGATTGTTGGCTCGAAGCTTGCAGGAGTTGAACGCGTAATATCGTTTTGAATTTCATCCAAAGTGTAGCCTAAAGCAAGTTTCGTTGCGATTTTTGCGATTGGGAAGCCGGTTGCTTTAGATGCGAGCGCGGAAGAACGAGATACGCGCGGGTTCATTTCGATTACGATAATGCGACCAGTTTGAGGGTTGATTGCAAACTGAATATTGCAACCGCCGGTATCGACGCCAACGCCTCGAATAATAGCAATACCGATATCGCGCATCTTCTGATACTCGCGGTCTGTAAGCGTAAAGCAAGGAGCAACTGTAATCGAGTCGCCAGTGTGCACGCCTACAGGATCGACGTTTTCGATTGGGCAAACAACTACGACGTTATCTTTTGCGTCGCGCATAAGTTCAAGCTCAAACTCTTTCCAGCCTTCAATGCCTTCTTCAATAAGCACTTCGTTTGTTGGAGAATAGTGAATGCCGGCTCCTGCAATGCGGTGAAGCTCTTCTTCGTTATGAGCAATACCAGAGCCCAAGCCGCCCATTGTGAAGCTTGGACGTACTACTACCGGGTATCCTAAAGTTTCAACAATTTTGTCTACTTCTTCAATCGAGTGAGCAATAAAGGATTTTGCTGACTCAGCTCCGGCTTTTTCAACGACTTTTTTGAAAAGCTCTCGGTCTTCACCGCGGTCGATTGCTTCCAAAGAAGCGCCAATAAGCTCAACGTTATATTTTTCTAGGATTCCTGCACGACCCAAATCCATTGCAGCATTAAGTGCAGTTTGACCACCAAGCGTTGGAAGAAGCGCATCCGGACGCTCCTTTGCAATAATTCGCTCCAAAATCGAAGTGTCAATTGGCTCAATATATGTTGCGTCCGCAAGTTCCGGGTCGGTCATAATCGTAGCCGGGTTAGAGTTGACCAAAATTACGCGAATGCCTTCTTCGCGAAGAACTCGGCAAGCCTGCGTTCCGGAATAATCAAACTCTGCAGCCTGACCAATAACAATCGGGCCGGAACCAATTACCATAACCGACTTAATATCAGTACGTTTTGGCATAGTAAACTTCTCTTTCCGTAAATCTTAAAATCTTACTTGCTTTTTCGAGTGTTTTCGCGCATCAATTGCACAAAACGGTCAAATAGATAGGAAGCATCGTGCGGGCCTGCTGCAGCTTCCGGATGATATTGCACTGAGAACGCTGGAATATCAAGGCATTGCAAGCCTTCTACAACATTGTCGTTCAAGTCAATATGCGAAACTAGCACGCGACCAAAGTGACCGTTTCCATAAGGAGATTGGACAGGACCGTCAAGAGGAGCGTCCACTGCAAAGCCGTGATTATGAGCTGTAACTTCCACTTTTCCGGTTGTAACGTCTTTTACAGGCTGATTAATACCGCGGTGACCAAACTTCAGCTTGTAAGTGCCAAAGCCGAGCGCGCGACCAAGCAACTGGTTTCCAAAGCAGATACCAAAGAACGGGTAGCCCGCATCCAAAACTTTACGCAAAAGCTCAACTTCACGATTTGCTTGGCCAGGATCTCCAGGACCATTCGAGAAGAATACACCGTCTGCGTTAAGAGCTTGCAGCGATTCGAAGCTTATTGAGGAGCTTACGACGTGCACACGGCAGCCGCGCTCAGCCAAACGGTGAGGAGTCATGGATTTAATACCAAAGTCAACTGCTACAACCGTGTAAAGCGGATCTTTTCCTTCAAAATCACCGCAAGGCTCAATCGTATACGTTTCTTTAGTGCTGACTTCATCCGTTAAGCGCAAGCCTTGCATTTGAGGAGTCTGCTTAATTTCGTCAACGAAAGAAGCAACGGTACGAAAAGCCCCGGTTGACGGATCAACCAGGGCCTTATTAGAAAAAATGCCGGCACGCATAACGCCTACCGAGCGTAAATGACGTACCAGCTTTCGAGTATCAATACCACTAATGCCAACGATACCTTGCTTTTGTAAATCGTCTTCCAAGGAACCTTCAGCCCGCCAATTGCTAACTACTGGGCTCGGCTCCTTAACCACATAACCTGCAACCCAAATGTGGGCAGATTCTGGATCTTCATGATTCATTCCCGTATTACCTATATGTGGGAATGTTTGAACTACGATTTGTTGATCATAACTTGGATCAGTTAATGTTTCTTGATAACCAGTCATGCCCGTGGAGAACACAATCTCAGCGCGCGTAGAACCTTGCGCACCAAAAGGCTTACCAACGTAAACCTGACCATCCTCCAACACCAATACTGCATCATCACTGCCGAATCCGGCAAAGGTGTCGTTGTAATCCACCTTAACCCCCTTATGGCTTTAGGATATTCGTGGTAAGTCTACTCAGGTTGGCGGACGGGCGACGCGCCGGCGATAGTTATTGCTTCTTACTCGGCAGCAGCAGCTTCTTCCGTAGACTCTTCCGTAGCAGCGTCTTCAGGAGAAGATTCGCCATTAAACTTTGCCAAGCAAGCATCTTTATCTGCCATAATCGCGCTTAGTAAGCCGTGAATAAACGCAATAGCTTCGTCATCGCTATACATTTTTGCGAGCGCAATCGCCTCGTCAATAGCAACTTTATCTGGAATCTCATCGTTAAGAAGCATTTCCCACACCGCAATGCGCAAAATATTGCGATCGATAACAGCCATTCTGCCAACTTTCCAGCCAGTCGAATAGCGGTTTAGCGTCTTGTCGATTCTGTTACGTCGCTCTCCTACGCCTCGAACAATCTCAATAGCATATTCTGGGAGCGGAGTTTGAGCGCCAGGCTCCTTAACTCGCTCCTCAAGCAAAGAAAGAATATGCTGATTCTTCTCATCCGCCTCATACAGCGTATTCAAAGCCCTTTTACGAGCGGTAGAACGTGCCATCGTAACGCCCTTCTGTGTAACGTATAAAAATTACTTAATAAAGTTGTATCAAAAATTACGCGACCCAGCAACGAATAATCGCCACC
>NZ_LWSR01000091.1:0-17486 GCF_001660745.1 Gardnerella sp. 26-12 | reverse complement strand
TTACTATATTTATGTTTACACAGTTGAAAGCAAAAATATGTAGAAGAAGTTGCAAAAATGCGGCGCGATTTTTGTAGATTCCTGCAAGTGCTGCAAAACAAGCAAAATGAGACACTAACGCAAAAGAGCGTAAGTCATGAACAAAAGATATAGTCGAAGGATGGTTCGGAGTGCGCAATTGCAACAATTGTGAAGTCAAGCGCTGAGATTACATCCGTAAAACCTGATCTAGATAGTGCTAGCGAAGGGAAACATTATGACAACATGCAACACTGAAAAAACAAATACCTGCAACGAAGCAAACGAATACTGCACAAGCTCAACAACGCAAGTCGACACATGCTTCTCTGTACGCGCACGCCGACGTATGTTCCTTAACGACGTGCGTCAATGCATCGAACATGTGCGCACACAGCAGCCACTCACCCATTGCATCACGAACGTAATCGTGCAAGACATTACAGCCAACGCACTGCTCGCTGCAGGAGCATCGCCAATTATGGTAACCGATCCAGAAGAAGCGCATGCACTTGCGCAAATTGCCACAGGCGTGCTCATAAACGTTGGCACATTCCATCAGCCAGAAACTTCCGAATACATGCGCGCAGCTGTTGAAGGATGCGAAAAAGCTGATACTCCGTGGGTGCTTGACCCGGTTGGAATCGGCGTTCCAGCACTTGCACCTCGCGCGCGCTTTGTACACGAAATTATTAAGCACCACCCTACTGTAATTCGTGCAAACGCTTCCGAAATAATGGCACTTGCAGGCAAAGAAAGCAACGGAAAAGGCGTAGATTCTCACGATAATGTAAACGACGCGCTTCAAGCTGCTCGCGAATTAGCTAAAAAATACGGATCCGTAGTGGCAATTTCCGGAGAAAAAGACGCGATTTACGCTCACGGATGTTTAGCTCGCGTAACAGGTGGCCACAAAGCTATGACTAAGGTAGTTGGAACAGGTTGCGCTTTGGGAGCGTTAGTTGCAGCATACGTTGGCGCAAACCCGGAACGTCCGCTCGCAGCAACTGTTGCAGCGCACGTGCACGCAGCAGCGGCTGGAACTTGGGCAGCTCGCCAAACCACAGCTCCAGGCACTTTCCGCACACTGTGGATGGATGCGCTTTCAACTCTTAGCGTAAATGATATGTTTAGTTTGACAAATATTGAGTTTACGGTGGAGCCTGTTGATTGGACACTGTATTTGGTAACGGATCCGCGCATGGGAAATCGCCCGGAAGAAGAAGTTGCAGTAGAGTCAATTGAAGGCGGAGTTACAGTTGTGCAATTGCGCGATAAGTATTCCAATGACGCTGAAATTTCGGCCAAGGCGAAGAAGTTGCGTCACGCGCTTATTGATTCCGGACACGGTGATGTACCTGTGTTTATTGACGATCATGTTGATTGCGCGGCTCATCTTGGTTTCAACTTGCACGTTGGGCAAAAGGATACGCCGTTTGTTGAGGCGCGAAAGGCGATGCCGGCCGAGTGGATGGTTGGGCTTTCTTGCGCTCGACCGGATTTGATGGAGAAAGCTTACCGCGAGTGCAAAGAAAACGACGTTCCGCTGCCGGATGTGATTGGCATTGGTGCAGCTTTTGAAACGCATACGAAAGCGCACGACGTGCCTCCACTGGGAGTTGAAGGCGTAAACGAAGTTGCGAAAGTTGCGCACTCTATGGGCGTAAAAACGTTGGCAATTGGCGGAATTCACGAGAACACGGTGTTCCCTATTCGCGGTCTTGAGCTTGACGGAGTTTGCACAGTGTCGGCGCTTATGTGCGCTGAGGATGCTGGGAAAGTTGCGCGCGAGCTTAAAAGCGTGATTACTGAGTAAAGCTGACGTTCCGAGTTGCCTTCGCGCGCTACCCTCCAAACACGGGCGCGATGATCTGCTTGAGCGCAGCATTGCGCGCGCGAAAGCAACTCATAGCGCCGAGCTTGCTCAAGGTTGAAAGCACACTGTGCTTTCAACGCAAGCGAGGTAGTGAACGCGTTTTTCACGTGAACGTTCCTTCAGTCGCTCTATTCTTAAGCGTTATTAACAATACGCTCGCGTTTTATTACGCTCGCTCGCGAAACTCGCGTTGGAAGTCCACTGGACTTCCAACTTAAGCGAGTTTCCGCATTGAAGTGCCTTCGCGCGCGCTTTGACCGAGCTTGAAATCAATGGGATTTCAAGCTCGGTCAAAGCGTGATTTGGCTCAAGTGTGAAGCACAGTGTGCTTCACATGCCAAATCAGCCGAACGGCTACCAAATAGCCGTGAGGAACAAGCGCTCCGGCAAGTCAATGCGCACGTTTGGAGCAAAACACAGCTAAAAACCCCCCAAACGCGAGGGAGTTTACTCGCAATTGGAGTAGATGTTGACGTTAAATCCTCCAAACACGAGACAAATGCTCGCGCGCACTCACGCAGTTTGCTGAAGGATACGCACGGAGTGGTTTACCGGCCCGTAACCGCGCTCGCCTCCGCACCCAACATGCAACACACTTCCGGCAGCAATCGCCTCTCGAAGCCACGCTGTTGACCATTCAAGCGCGCGAAGTACAGTATCATGATTGCTCAAATTCTTTCCCTCGCGCAAAGCAAGCCCAATTTTCGTAGCAAGCGCAGAAGAAAGCGAGCATCCAGTTCCGTGAGTTGTGCTTGTTTCAACTCGTTCGCTTGGTACGTGTCTTGCGTCACCGTCCGGAAAAACCGCAGTATTTCCAACGTCTTCGCCAGTTAAGTGCCCGCCTTTTACGATTACAACAACGCTATTTTTTGCAGCCAACTCGCGCGCCTGATTGCAAGCTTCCTCAAAATTTTCCGCAACGCTCGACTCGCTCAAAGCAGCCAACTCCGGCACGTTTGGCGTCACGACATCAACGCAACTTATAAAGTTCCGCATCGCATTTTCAGCACTCGCCTCAAGCAAGCGTTTTCCGGAAGTCGATATCATCACCGGGTCAAGCACACTTATAGGAACCGGATTATCACACATCCAGTCTCGCATTGCTTCAATGTATTCTGCACAGCCAAGCATACCGATTTTTAGCGCGTCAACTGTAACGTCGTCGTACACGCATGAAAGTTGAGTGCGGAAAAAGCTGACCGGCGGCGTAAACACTTCGCGCACTTCGCACGTGTTTTGCGCAACCAAATTAGTCGGTATACACATACCATAGCCGCCTGCAGCCATGATTGATTTGAGATCTGCCTGTATTCCGGCTCCACCTGTTGGGTCTGTGCCAGCCACGCTTAAAACGCGCGGAATGACTGGTTCTGATTGATTCGAAAGCAATTGCGTATATTGCGAGTCGTGTTGCCTACGTGATACTTGCGTCATACTTTTATTATATGCGCGCATTGACTTGCCGGAGCGCTTGTTCCTCACGGCTATTTGGTAGCCGTTCGGCTGATTTGGCATGTGAAGCACAGTGTGCTTCACATTTGAGCCAAATCACGCTTTGACCGAGCTTGAAATCCCATTGATTTCAAGCTCGGTCAAAGCGAGCGCGAAAACAGGTCGTCGCGCAAACGCCGTGCAATCTTCCGGCGTTTTTCGTTACTGGCGCAGTCGTCGCGCTGCGCCAGTAACGGATAGACGCGCTTTTTCGTTACTCGCGCAGTTGACGTACTGCATTAGTAACGTATAATGTCGCTTTTTTGTTACTGGCGCAGTTGACGTACTGCGCGCGTAACGCTCGCGCTTTGATGGAGCTTGAAATCAATGGGATTTCAAGCTCAGTAAAAGCGCCTGCTTACGCATCACAACCTACGCATCACAACCGAAGCCACTTGAGCTTTAGCTTGAGCTTGAACAGCTTTCCGCTTCGAAGCGCCTCAGCCGAAGCATCGCAGTGCTTGCTGTCGGTAAGAGCGCCGAATCCGTTGCCGCTAAGCACCGAGCTGAGCCATCCGCGCCTTCCGAACGCACCGGATGCCAAGAACAGCGCCAACAGTACGCCGAACATGAAGCTGAACCATATTGCAGCCTGACCGCCGCTATAAGGCAGTGCAACCGGACGCACCAAGTATCCGAAGCTAAAGTATCCGACTAAGTGACCTACGTTATTGTTGTCACCAAAGCCGTCGCTCTCATTGCTGGACTTATCTTTTGCACGTCCGTACAAAGCGTATTCAACTCCGTTGCCGTCAGTTTTTAGCCGCTTGAACGCATTAGCATCTACGGAACCATCTTTGCCCATTATTGACTTGCAAGTGCCAAAATCAGTTGCGCCGCCAGCCTTATTGACTTTGCATGCAACTAGGCTAAGGTTGCTGAGATCACCGAAACGATCGTAGTCGTCGTGAACATCCGCAAACAGAGTCTTTCCGCTCTCCTTGCTTTGCGACTTCGAAACTTTTCCGTCCGCGTATTCCACAGGATTACCCTTAACTGTGAGCTTAGAGTAGTCCTCTTCTTTCATTGTTACAACGTAAGGATTATTAGCATTCGTGTGCCCACTTAGAAGCGATCCTCTAGTTGCTGCAACGGTCGGCTTCTCATTATCTACAGGAATCAGATACACAGGCATTACGAATTCGTGATTGGCATCGTTATCCCAGCCGCCAGCTTTACCTCGCGTTGTATGAGTATCGCCAACCCAGCTATCGCCATATGTCATAATAACCGACAAACGATTATCTGGCTTTTCGAAAATCTTATGACTAATTAAGCTCTTATCAATCGCACCAGACCTACCCCATGCGCCAACACCATCAAAGTCGGTAAGCGAAAGACCAGTATTACTACTCTCAGACGTTACGCCAGAGCTATTAGGAATACGATATCCACCGCCGGCACCGCCCTTTGAAATCATATCTATGACGTTTACATACCAAGTTTCTTTAGCAGCAGCACCATTGTCGTTATCAGAACCATTATCAGCGCCATTAGCACCAGACCTATGGTCTTCAGACGGATTATACGTATAGAAGTGTGTACCCCCATTAAAGCTGAAGCCGTTTCGACCATGCTCGCCATCAACCTTATCGCTACCTCTTACTTCTGGCAGCAAGGATGGCTGGCAATCATCAAACGCCCATTCGCTTCCATCAACATACGTTCCACACTCGTTTGCTGGGTGCAAACTACTGTTACGCTTAAGTTTCAACGCAGATTGCAAATCATTAAGCGTAAAGTTGCGCTTAGTTGAAGCATTATACAGATACAGAAGAGACTTCTTATCTTTCGAAAGAACAAATCCTGGATCATACGGACGCCCAGCTACGCGCAGAGCCTTACTATTATCCTTAGTCTCTTCGAAGCTAGTAGGCGCATCAGCTAAGTAGTCTGCAGCATAATCGTTACCGCCAGTTGTGTTATCATGACCACTCTCTGCGCGCAATCGCACAAATCGCGTAATCTTATTTTCTCGAGGATTTGGCACAAGCACGCGGCTTCTCCAGCCTCGAGTCATAACAGCCACGTCTTGTATATTTCCTACTTTGCGGTCACCATAATTAGGCGGATTCAAAGGCTTATGGTCATCGTCCATAGCACTATAGTCATACTTCCTAAAAGTCACCATCGTTCTACCAGGCTCCAGCCTTGGATCCTCATCCGTAACGATTTCACTATCGTTTGGAAGCCAAATTCCCTTCTCTGGTTTTCCAGCAAAGTTGTTTTCGCTGTGCAAATCCATTCGTATTGCGCGCTCTTCGTGACCATTTAGAAGCATTGGGTGTATTTGCACTATTTGACGCTTCATAGTAACACCGAAGTACACGCAGTCGGACGGCTTCTTCAAACCAGACCAGTTGTCTGCGCTCCAGTAATCCGGACGGCATACTTCACTAGGCTTTTCTTTTGCGTAAGCCATTGGCAGCACGTCAAGAGTATCTTCTGAACTAGCGTCGTCTCTGTTAGAGTTTTTACCTTTTGCAGCGCGGCTTTTTGCGTTTCTACCTTTTGCAGAACGCGTATTTCCGCCGCCTCTTGCAGTCTTATCTCTGTCTCTATTAAGCGATTCATCGGAAAGATCTTCAGGGCTTCTAACACCAGGCATATACGTCCATGGTCCAACTTCAAGACGGCTGCGTGCTCGAACCACGCTTCCTGGAGCTAAGAAACCGCTAGGGAATGTTATAACAGCATTACCCTTATCGTCGTGAGTAAGCGTTACTTCATTCGGCTTAGAAGTGCCAGCGCATACACTCCACGATTTATTCCAACACACGGAAATTGTTTTACCAATACTGGTTTCCAAGTTAGTCTCATTTGAGTTTGCAGCAGAGCCAGCAAAACCATTAATAGCAACAGGTTTCTCAAGCTCTGAAGCAGGATGATAGTAAACTACCATTCTTTTAGCTCCATAGCCTGATTTAACTACAACTTTATAATCGCGGTTTTGTGAAGAACCATCTTTGCTAAGCCAGCTATCGTACTTTGCAAATTCACCGCTATTACCATCGTACGCAACAACAGATGGTTTCACCATGTCTGTCCACGTTGTCTTAAAGCATCCAACAATAGTTTTGTCACTTTGCTTTCCAGCACTATCCGTAGTTTCAGCATACATTGTAAATACAGTTTGCTTATCCGTACTTGGATTTTCCAAATCTGTGCTCCTGTATTTTTCAACAAACCTTCTAAGCAAATGTTTATTTGTAACGCCGTTACTAACAAATTTCACCATCGGACTAGAAGTTTTACCACTAGAATCCTGAATATTATTCGCTTGAATATACACATTCAGATTATTAACCAGCACTTTACTGTTCACACTATTCGGATACAAAGTAACGTATTTCTTATTAAATGCACTGCCTTGCACCCACTGGCGATCGCCTTTGCCTGGTTCGTACTCATTGAAATCATCGTCTAGCTTTAATGACGAAGGCAAATTAATCGTAGCATTATCGGCTTCATACCAAGCTTTCGTACCTTTTTCATAAATTTTCTTATCAAGAGTAATAACATCATCATCAACCAGATTACAACTATTGGTATTGCCACTAATCATGCATTTTCCGTGAATATCCCACGGCTTACCGTCCCACTCCTGATAACTCTTCGCACTAATCGTCGGTTTCTCATTATCAACCGGCATAAACCACACGTTTATTACGTTCGTTGTGTTATCTGGCGTCTTACCAGGCTCACGAAGCAGAAGATCGTTCGTAACATTACCATTATTCACATAAAGTTGCGCATGCATGAACGGCCTGTTATTTGCGTATCCAACAGCCTTTGAAGTACCTTCACCGTACGCGTCGTAGTCGTTTATAGTGTCAACATCAATATTCTTAGTTATAATGTCACCAATATTTTCGCCATCTGCTTGACCGTTCAGATCTTCACCGCCAGGCATAAGGAAGTCTTTGTGAATAGCATATTCACTAACATACTTATCTTCACCAGCATGTTGACTACTCTTATTTTCAATAAGCCTATCTGTAATATGTACTTCACTTCCGTTCTTCATATTTACAGAAGCATCGTAAGAGAATGAAGAACGATCCATAATAAATTCATTAGGCGTATACTTAACTAAATTAAGCTTATTTCGCCACTGGCACTTACCTTTTTGCGCAACACCTTTATTAGCCTTAAGAGACGCGGCACATGTACTGTCTTTCACAGCGTAACTTAAGCCACCTTTGACAACCATAGGGTATTCGCCACCCCATGCGTCAAATTGCTTATTATCCGCCGCGCTCATAGGAGTTAGCGAAGGCTGCGGCTTACTTTCCTCTTGCGCATTGATGTTCGGCGTACCTTTTACAAGCTTTAGCACATCCTGAAGGTTTAACGCCTTAGCATTGCCCTTGCGGTATGAGTTTATGTTCCACTTGTAAACAAAGTATTGCGTGCCAAACTTTTGATTTCCATGCAAGCCGTTTTGCGGGTCGTCAAATCCAGGGTCATCTCGCCCGTCAACACTTTTCTTGTTGTTATTTACTAATCCCCACGTATAGTCCTTACGCATATCAACGAAGCGCGTCACCTTATGCTCAACCGGGTTAAGCGTAGTCTCGTCATCAGCTTCCAACTTTTTGAAAGAAAGCTTCTTTATAGCGTACAGCATTTCGCTAAGTTTATGATTATCGTCTAGCTCGCCAATACCAGTAACGCCATCTAAGCACAGCTTCCACTGCTGGTCCTTCGTACTCTCGCATGAGTATTGAGGCTTATTTTCACCATAAGCATACTTTGCTTGAGTAGTTTTCGGATTAAAGCCACTGTCGTACTGGTCGTAAGTATCGTACTTCTTTTGCCCTTTAACGCCAATTTCTTCCTTGCGGTAACCGAAAATTCGCTCGTTTCGCTTATCGTGCCTCATCCAAGAAAGCATTGCAACGATTTCGTTATTATTAAGCTCAAACGGGTTCACTTGTACTAAGCCGTTTGGCCACACAATATCGAGCGGAAGCGGGTCTGACTCTTCGCGATCCTGAGGATTGCCTGGATCCATAAGCTTCCAAAGTTTATCCTGACGCCAATCTGGATTATTTTCCGGCACAGAGTAAGTGTCTACGTAAATTCTTGAACCAATTTCCGCAAAGTATTCCGGAATCGTAATATTTCCAGTTACAGGATCAAAAGTTATTTCACACCTGTCGTCGCCGTTAGCAGTGCAGCCCTTGATATGGTCTCCAAGATTTGCTGTAATAATGCGCTTACTAAATTCTTCACGCCATTGATCGTTAGATTTCGTAGTAGAACGATCTTCTCCTTCAGCACTGCGATCCTGACCCTTAGATTCTTCTGACTTAGCATCTTCAGAATCCTTGACGTTCTTAGAGTCCTTGCTATCGTTACTGACTTTATTATCTTTGCTTGCGCTACCGTTTTCTGCAGTATTAGCAGAATCACTCTGCTTGTTACCATCACTTACTTCAGGTTTTTGTACTTCAGATTTCTGAGTATTCGCATTCTTAGAAGAATCACCTTCGTTTAGCACAGCAAATCTTACTTTACTGCGCTTTCCAGGAGCATTGCGCTTTTTAGAATTCTTCTTAGAACTATTCTTAGCTGTCTTATTCTTAGAATTCTTCTTAGTATCCTTCTTGGTTGCTTTTGAAATCTTCAAGGAAGCAGGCTTGTTGCTAGTTTGAGGCTTATTAGCTTGCTCATCCTGCTGATTTTGGGTAGAGTTCTCCCTTGGTTTGGCATTATCAGTTTTTTCGCTATCAGCTTTAGCTTTATTGTCAACTTTCGCCTTACCGTCAGCCGCCTTACCGTCAGCCGACTTGCCGTCAGCTGCCTTGTCATCAACTGCATCTCTGTCCTCTAAAGCAGCTCTATCCTCAGCAGCTCTAGACCCATCCGGGCTTGCAGCATCATTATTGTGATTAAAAGTATTAACCTGATGCCAAAGATCAGTCTTCTTATTACCGTCTCGCTGAATAACAATGCCGTAGCAACTGCCATCATTTGGACACAGCTTATCGTAGTTATGATCCTTCCTAGGCTTTTCCTTACCGCGCGCCCAAATCCTAACCATAATCGAGCGCACGCGCTTATCTTCATCCCAAGGATTCACTCGCCCAACATAATGTCCATTCGGCTTCTTATCCCACCAAACGTTTGGCAAACCATAGCCAGGAGATACAATAATCAGCTTAATTTTCTTTATTACGGAATTACCTGCAGCATCCCAACCATGGAATATCAAATCATGCACACCGTGATTTCTATTCTGATCGCCCACTAATACTGTAGGAGAACCATCATCTTTAGAATTACCGCTGTTAATAACCCATCCAACTTGATCCGTCGGACTATCAGATTCACCACTTTTATGAATGAATTGATCGTAGCTTATAGTAGTAAAATCACCGCAACCGCGATTATCGCAATCATTCTTCTTTTCACGAGTAGTCGTAATCATATCGAAATCATTGCGCACAACGACTTTTTTACCATCAAAGAATCTCTTATTTTTATCGTTAGTAAAGTAGTCGGTAGCTTCCTTCGGCTTTACGCCAAGCAAAATCCTCTTGTCGTCATGACCTTTAACCCAGAACTTAATTTTGCTATTAACAGGAATCTTCAAACCATCAGCTGGAACATCAACAGGAGTTGCGTTATTCACACTCACTTTTACATCCAACGTTGGCTTCTCGTAATCAACATACGGGAATACAACAGGTATAACAGTAGTCGAATTATCCCAGAAAGTAATCTTTACGTACTTTACAAACACATAATTTGGCAAAACTTTAGGATTCTTGCCATCCTGCAACTGAGCACTATACTTGTTGCGCATCCAGTTTCTGTAAAGACGGTTGATTTTAGCCAAAACTTTGTTCTGCAAGTCTTGCTTTACAGGTTCGCCAGGCTTCAACTCCTTACCATCATCACCCGTCTTAGGAGCGTTACTTACAAACCAAACATTACGCTTAGTAGCATTTTGCGCTTTAGGCCAGCATTCAGGCATGCTGTCTTCACGATCCTCACCAAGAGCTGCACGGTCGTTGTTTGCAGCAGAAGCATCGTCACTATCTACGGATCTAAACGAAACAGAAGACCTAGACTTACCGTTAATTTTATCCTTGTATTCGTCAAGAATCTTAGAATGGCCGCAAGGATTTACAACGCTAACAATAGGCACTTTAGCAGCAATACTTAAATCAGCATCCTGAAGAGTATTCGAGCGAGACTCATCACCCCACTTATCCGTCCACTCAGCTTTATAAACAGCAAGATTCTTAAGAGGAGTATTAGAATCGCCATCCGGATTATTAGTCAAATAGTTAGCATCAAGCGGATAATCGTTTGTCTTAGAGCCCTTCTTCTGCTTTATGGAACCATACCTATGCCTTGAACCATACTCATCTTTATTAACAGGCGGGAACAAGTTAGGATCGAAAGCCATTACCTGCCTATACAAATCAGAACGTTTGCCAACAAAATTCACAAACCCAGCATTATTATCACGATTATCAATAATAAGAGGATTAGGAAGCGGCTGATCGTAAGAATAATACTTAGGAGTCTTGTTATTTTCGTCATATTCCTCAGTTTGCAAAGGCTTAAACACGTCTGCTTGCGTAATAACCCTATACCACAAATCCTGAGTTTCACTCATATGATACGTTCTATCGTTATATCTAAGCTCAAGCTTATGCCTACCAGGCTCTGAATCCTTCGTATTATGGTCGTTCATACCAGGATTACGGAACCACTGATTACCTCGAGCATAGCCGTTATTCGGGGAATAATAATCAGGCAATAAGCGTATATCTTGGTTCTCGTTCATAAGATATGAAGTTCCCAAAGGCTGATTTACTATTCCAAGCAACACACTAGAGAATGAAATATGCCTGTGCTCAAGATAATTACCACTGTCACTGTTGTACGGACCCAAACCAGTACCCTTAAGGAAGTGGTATCTAGGAGCCTGAATATCCATAATTCGCGGCGCACCATACCACTGCTGATGCATTACAGTGTACATGTAGAAGTTAGCGTCACGACCAAAATTAGTCATGGAATATTTACTGGCTTTAGTAACACCAAACGGGTCAGTAGCACCATAAAAACCTTTGCTCTGTCTCTTACCATAGTAAGATCCTGCAGCGTAGAAGAATGAAAAGTTTTCGCAACCCGTGCCATCACCCACGTTATTAGAAGAGCAATATGAGTTGTTTTTAGTCGTAGAAGTTGTAGTAGTGAAGTGAATCTTATACGTATAAGCAATCTCGCCAGACTTAATATTGTTCACAAAACTAAATACGCGCTGCGTGTCATCTTTTATAGATCTATAAAGATTTTGCACGAGAGCAACATAAGCAGGACTATAGCCTCTGTTATAGCTTCCTTCAACTTTAGGAACAACTTTAAGATCGCCTTCATCCAAAGCACCATAGCTACTGGATCTAATGCAGTCCAAACCTTGACCATCACGGCACCAACCAATAGCGTCAGAACTACCCAAATCCTCAGTTGTTACAGCATCCGGAAGGATCCTAGAATAATTGCCATTCTTACTGTCGTCAGTGCCGCGCATCTTATTCCAAGCTGCGACTAAGTCATCTCCAGAATCAAAATCGTTACCGTCAGTTTTAATGCTGCATAAACCGTTAGGATTATCCCACGAGAATGAGCAGGTTTCGCGAGGAGGATTATTATTGCCTTGATTCTTCTTATACAAAGCAGTAGCTTCCCTGCCACTGTAAAGAACACGCTGAATATACTGCCTTCCGCCTTCGCCACCCTTGTCTAGAATCTGACCTTTTGGAATCGTAAAGTAATCAAGAGCAGCACCAGCGCCTTGAGTGCGGCCGCCAGCGTTAAAAATAATATCCCACACGAAGCCGCCACCGGAAAGCTTAGGGGTGCGCTTTACAAACACGAAATCTGCAGTGTCATCTATAGGCAAGTTAATTCTGTCGACGCCGGAACCCTTATGGTTAAAGGCCATGTTGCGTAAACGGCCCATAATAAAAGTGCCCTTAGGATACGGAGTGAAGTAAGTTGCGCCGTAATGATCCGTGCCAGAAGGATCTTCAGGTACAGAACCGTTTTCGTAGTGGCCGCGAGGTCTCGTTGCTGCACTAGCAAATTGGTCGCTAGATTCCAAGTTGTATCCAAGGCTATTAACATCCAAATCGTGACCGTTCGTAGCGCGCAAACCAGCACCATCGCCGTCAGTAGTAATGCATGCGCCTAAAGCGTAATCCTTGTTACATCCAGGGCGATACACTTCGTAAGATTCACGAGCTGAGTAATTCTTAGCGTCGCGGTTTTGCGCTTTTGCTCTTTCTTCTTCTGCAGCGCGCTCAAAAAGTGACTTCGGTTGAGATCCGAATGGAGAACCAAATGGAGAATCAAATTGAGAGTCAAACGGAGAAGCAAACGGAGAAGCAAACGGCACGCCTGCGCCAGAGCCTGCAGAAGGATTAAAAGATCGAGAGAGTAGATTCCCTGAATCTACAGATCCTTGTGAATTGTCGAAACTCTGTAACGCAGAAGACTGAGATGATGCAGATAAGCCTGGATTAGAGTCTGGATTATTAGAATTAGAGTTAGAATCAGACTTTGGATCAGACTTTGGATCAGACTTTGTGGAATTATTTGCGGAATTATTTGCGGAATTATTTGCGGAATTATTAGCGGAATTATTAGCACTATCCAAAGCAACTGCGGTTTCAGCAGTAATGCAAATAGGTAGCAACATTGCTACCGAAAGAGAACAAACAAGAACAGTTTTAAGAGCAGAGGCAAAAGAGCTACTGAACGCACGATATGCAAAAACAGACTCGCGTTTAGATGAGCGTTTATTCACGCAATTAGCTATACGATCATCCAAACGATTAGACACACGACTAGCTAAACGCTCAGCCGCGCTCTTAGCCACACGGCACATATTCTGAGTCGTACGTTTAGCTACACGAGTTGCGCATTGAGTCAATTGACCTATACGAACAAGAACGTTTAGCATAATCGTCCAAATACTCTTCATTGTTTCCACCTGTTTTGCATTGTTTTAAACTGCTTTGCGTCGCCCCCACGGCACCACAAGTTTGTTATTAAGTTTTTCTATTAAGTTTTGTTATTGCCTATAAGCAATCGCTCATAAACCAAGGATGCTTATAAGCCAGTCGAAAGTCTTTTCGCCGTGACTGCCCCTCTTACGTTTCTTACGCGAGCTAGACTTTTTGACCTTCGGCCTCTTTTTTGACTGATTCGCAATCGCCCTAGCTTCCTCACGCGCAAGATCTTCTCTGCGTACAGTACTATCTTTCGCGCTACTTAACTCTCTATCTTCTTCGCTACTTGCAGCACTACTTGACTCGCTATCCTTCGCACTATCTTTCGCGCTATCTTTCGCACTATCTTCTTCGTCTTCCTTCTTTTTCTTCTTAACCGGCAGACCAGCCCACCAAACGTAGCCGCCCACAACGCACAAGCTACCAAAGCAGCCCAAAACCCACCACGGGAATCGCGGAACATCCGGCTTCTTGCCACGAAGCGCCTTATCCGCCGCAGGCGTTGGCACAACTCGCTCACCAGTCACCAAAATGCGCTGCGTGTTAATGCCGAGCGGCGTGCAAGTAATAAGTGTCACCAAATCCTTGCCAGGAACAGCTGCAATCTTCTTCGTCTCATCAGGGTTCACAACGATTTTGTCAACTACCTTGTAGGTGAGAATCTCGTCGAAAACCTCAATTGTAAAAGTGTCACCTTTTCCAACTTCGTCCAGCCTTGTGAACATTTCCGCACTTGCCAAACCGCGATGCCCCGTAATCACAGAGCGCGCGCCCTTGCCGCCAACCGGAAGCGAAGTTCCACGCAAATGACCAAGACCTTTCAGAAGAGTGGCATCTTCTGTGCCGTGATACACAGGCAAATCAAGATCAATTTTTTTGATTCGCAAACGAGCCATCAACCCGTCGTCGTTCACTTTCAACTGATCCCAATAATCCTGACTCGCATCGGAAGTAACTCCGTGAGAAGTCGGTATGTTAGTATTTGCTTCGTAAATAGCACCCGACGAAAGCTGACTGTTATACTCACGAGCGCGGCGGAGCTGCTCATGCGGAGCAGGAACAGCATGAGTTATAAGCTTCGCGTACTCAGCAGCAACTTCCGACATGTGGTATTGGCTTAGCCACATGGCGGCGTGCGGATAAATAAGCGACGCAAACGACGCAAGCAACAGCAAAGCAGGGACTATGCAGGACTTAGAGAAGTGCCAGTTTTTGGCGTTGTTGCGCGAGTTTATTTTCGATATTCTTTGGTATCGTCTATGAGTTTTGGCTGATGTTCTTGTTCTTTGGGCTTGACGAGACTGGAAAATTTGTGTTTGCGCAAGCTCCCGTCCTTCGTCGCTTTGGCTGTTAAAGGCTTTACTGTCTGCTTTGTTCTTAAAAGAACGTAGCTTCCTCAGTCCTCTTTTATTGCTGAACACAATTTTTCCAGCCTCTCAACATACTAAACAACAACACAAAACTCATAGACTCGTGCAAAAGTTACGCAACTGCGTGGTTTACTAAGCGCAACTAGAGTCGCACAATTAAGCTGCGGATGGGTTGGTGGTGAGTGTGTTTGATGTGATGTGCGCAGTAGCAATGACGCTAGTGTTCTTTAAGCAATAAATACTCAACGTCCGCAGAGCATTAATGCTAAAGTTCGCTAATCAATAAATAATCGACGTTTGCAAAGCATTGGCGCAAAGCTACAGAAGCAACTTCAGCAGAGCACTGATGCAAAGCTTCGGAAACATTTGCTGAGGAATTTCCGGCGTTTGTTGTCGTTTTTGCGTTGTTTGGGAACATTTGCCGGAGAATTTCTTGCGTTTGCGCTACACCTGACCGCGCAGCTAATCAGCTCAAACCGGCTGCACAGCTTGTTTCGAAACCAAACTGCGCAACCGGCAGAGCAAATCAGCTGGAACAATCGTCCAAGCAACTCAGCCAACGAGCGAGTTTTACTCTTGCTCCTGCTCCTTGCGACGCTTCATCACAACGTAGAAGAGCGTGCCAGCGATGCCAACAATGCCGCAAACTGTCAAAATCACCAAGCCGCGAGCACCAGTCATAGGCAAGTTGGCAAGAATCTTGTCGAGTTCGGTTGCCTGGGAGTTGACAATCTCGTGAGCGTTGTCATTATTAAGACCTGCTGCTGCCTGTTCTTTGGTTTCTACTTTAACCTCGTAGCAAGTTGGGGTTTCATTCAGTTTGAAGCCAGCAGGAGCCTTGGTCTCAACAACGCAGTAAATCTTGGAAGCAACATCGTTAGTACCAATGAACAAGTTTGCAGTGGTTACACCATTATCATCAGTTGCTTTAAGCTTGATAGCGTTGGCATCGTTTGTACCTTTATCAAGCTTTCCATCGATAGTTTCCTTAGTTACATTTTTACCTGAAACATCGGTAAACTTTGTACCTTCTTTAACTGGGTAAACAGTGAACTCTGCACCCTTTAATGGCTTCTTGCCCTTATCTTTATCAGCAGCATCATTAACCTTGGTGATCTTCAAAGTAGCAAAATGCGAAGTACCGTGAGGGTTCTTATCGCACTTCTTCGGATCTTCCTTAGTTGGAACACATGGATGCTCCGGATTACCGTTATCACCAATCTTGCTGTCATCAATCCAGCCGTTAATCGAGTTGGTAACGTTCTTGGTATCCTTAGCGACCTTCGTCTTTAAAGTAACTTTCAGAACATAAGTACTTCTACTGAAATCTTCAGAGAGCGTCTTCAGCCTAGAGTCAGAAAGACTAAACGTTACTTTTTTCTTATCGGTACCAGTCTCAACCTTGTAGTCAGTATTTTCGGTAAGAGATACATCACTTGCTGTAGAACCAGTCGCTTTCCCTTTCTTAACAAGCTTAACTTCAGCTAAGCTATCATACGTCAAACCTTCAGGAAGAGAATCGACGAATCCAATCTTCTTATAAGCTTTATTGTCAGAAGGAGGAGTCAAAGGCATAGAAATATCCCATGGGATAATAGCGTCTCCATCATCAGTATAAAGCTTGGTTGGAGTCTTTGGCGTCTTACGAGCAACGTCGTCACTGGTGTCGTTCTTTGGATACACATTGACGTCGTACAACCATTCCCATGTATTTGCAGTCTTGTGAGGCAAAGGCGTTGTAATGAAGAATGGATCAACCTTACCGGTAACAGTTACAGGCTTCCACACTCCCTGAGCATCCTTAATTTGAGCACCCTTTGTGTCAGATTCTTCAACGTAGTAAAGCGATTCGGCAAGCTTATCAAACTTTGTGGAACCATCTTCACCAGTTATTTGTTTTTTGCAATCAGTATCGACCGTTACGAATTTAGCATTATCACCTTTGAGGAATGAAGCTGCATTCTTCGTAGCAGAAGAAGGGTCAAGCTCCTGGATGTCTTTGATTTTCTTCCAGCCTTCAGCTGTAGACAAATCAATCTTCTTGGCACCAGTATCTTTGCCTTCCTTAAGAGTGACCTTGCAAACTTTGAACTCAACACCCTTAACTGGCTTCTTATCCTTAACAAGATTACTCTGATTAGATCCATCAGATCTAGTATCAGTTGCAGGACTTTGGTACTTGTGAATGGTTATAGAAGTACCATTGTCTTTTTTAGTATCATCGATGTTTCCAACATTTGCACCATCTTTACCCTGTTCACTATTCGCCCACGCGATGGATCCAGCGATGCAGCAGGTACCGAGCGTGCAGGAGACAGCTACGAGTGCCACGGCGCGTTTTAACTTTGAAGTCTGTAGACGCATATTTCCTCTCTTCAATAAGTAAACTAATCGTCTTACATCTTTATTTAGGCTCAACAGCAGGTTACAAGCTAAACAAAAGGTTATGACATACTGACAATTGTGTCGTTATGACATACTGACAATTGCATTGACGACAGCATCAGTGCAAACACACAGATGCGAACGCAGAAATACAACTGCAAACTTTCATCATTTAGCTATTTTTCGCAAATTGCGCGATAACGCTCAACCGTGAGTACATATAATATTAATCGATATTTAAACGAAAAATGAGATGTAGTATAACACAGTCAAATGTTTATGTTTCTGAGCATCTACCCCCCCCCC
>NZ_LWSR01000090.1:0-18131 GCF_001660745.1 Gardnerella sp. 26-12 | reverse complement strand
CAGGAAATCCTCGACTCGTTTTAGCAATTCTTCAAGAAGCGATTTTACGCTTAACTTTAAGATTTACTTTACCGATGCGTAAAGCTGAAATGCTGACTACTCGGCAGCTTCTTCTTTAGCTGCAACCTTGGTAGCTGCTTCAGCTTCCTTCACAACAGCCTTCTTTGGGCTTACTGGCTCAGTTACGAGCTCAATAATTGCCTGAGGAGCGGTATCACCACGACGTGGAGCAATCTTCACGATACGTGTGTAACCACCTTCACGCTGCTTCATCTGCTCAGCAATCTGAGTGAAAAGCACGTGAACCACGGACTTGTTGCGAATTACACGCAACACACGACGACGCGAATGCAAATCGCCACGCTTAGCGAACGAAATCAAACGCTCAGCAAGCGGACGAAGACGCTTTGCCTTTGGCAACGTCGTTACGATACGACCGTGCTGGAAGAGGCTGGTCGCCATATTGGCCAGCATCAGGCGCTCATGAGCCGGGCTAGAAGCCAGACGAGGGCCTTGTTTCGGTGTAGGCATTATTACTCCTTATTGTCGCATCGTTCAGGTGGGCATCAACCCGAACATCCGAACGTTACGACGATTGCAGGCGGAACTTACTCGTCTTCAGGCGAGAAGAAAGTGCCACCTTCGAGATTATTGGCGTCGAAGCCAATCGGTGAAGCCTTCAAAGACAGACCCATTGCCTGCAACTTCTCTTTAACTTCATCGATGGATTTCATGCCGAAATTACGAATATCGAGCAAATCCTGCTCAGTGTGAACTACCAGTTCGCCGACTGTATGAATACCCTCACGTTTCAAGCAATTATAGCTACGCTGAGTAAAATTCATATCTTCAATCGGTATAGCCAACTGAGAATCAGCTTCATCATGAGTTGGCGCTGGACCAACTTCAACACCTTCAGCATCAACGTTAAGCTCACGGCAAAGACCGAAAAGCTCAACTAAAGTCGAGCCTGCAGATGCAACTGCATCACGCGGTGTAATAGCTGGCTTGGTTTCCACATCCAGGATGAGCTTATCGAAGTCCGTGCGCTGTTCCACGCGGGTAGCTTCGACCTTATAGCTCACCTTCAAAACTGGTGAGTAGATCGAATCCACAGGAATGCGGCCGATTTCGCTGTTCTCCTGCTTGTTCATCTGAGCTGGCACGTAGCCGCGACCGCGTTCAACAGTAAACTCAATTTCAAGTTCACCATCTTCTGCGAGTGTAGCAATATGCAAGTCAGGATTAGCAATAGTAACACCGGCTGGAGGAGTAATATCTCCAGCAGTGGCCTCACCTTTACCATTCTTGCGCAAATACATCACTACAGGCTCGTCGTACTCACTCGTGAGCACGATGCCCTTGATGTTCAGCAGAATTTCAGTGACATCTTCTTCAACACCTGGCAGAGTCGTAAACTCATGCAAAGCTCCAGAGATGCGAACCGAAGTAACGGCAGCACCTGGAATAGAGCTTAACAAGGTACGACGCAGCGAATTGCCGAGAGTGTAGCCAAAACCTGGTTCCAGCGGTTCAATAGTAAAGCGAGAACGCTGGGGATTCAGTGATTCCTCGGTAAGTGTCGGACGCTGTGCGATAAGCACTTTGGTATCCTTTCAGCTTCTGGTCGGTGGTGCACTCGCCGCCCATAAGCGGGTTGGATGGATGGATTCGTAAGAGTGCTCAGACGCGGCGACGCTTTGGTGGGCGTACGCCGTTATGCGCTTGTGGGGTAACGTCGGTAATAGAACCAACTTCGAGACCCGCGGACTGGAGGGAACGGATAGCGGTTTCACGACCGGAACCTGGACCCTTAACAAACACGTCGACCTTCTTGAGGCCATGCTCCATTGCCTTGCGTGCAGCAGACTCAGCAGCCAAACCTGCAGCGTAAGGAGTCGACTTACGGGAACCCTTAAAGCCGACATCACCGCCGGAAGCCCAAGAAAGGACTGCACCGGATGGATCGGTAATGGAGATAATCGTGTTATTGAATGTTGATTTAATATGCGCCTGCCCAACCGGCACCGACTTGCGGTCCCGGCGACGCGGCTTGCGCGAGGCTTGCTTTGCAGCTGCCATTGACCCTCGTTTCCTAATGACGAATGAGTTGGTATGTCTAGACGATGGAAATATATCCGTGGCCTAGAGCCGACCACCGACTACTATCGGGTGGCCTTCTTCTTCCCGGCGACAGTACGCTTCGGACCCTTGCGAGTACGAGCATTAGTCTTAGTACGCTGACCACGCACAGGAAGACCCTTGCGATGACGCTGGCCTTGATAGCAGTTGATCTGAATCTTACGACGGATGTCAGCGTCAATCTCACGACGCAAATCGCCTTCAATCTTGTAATTGGCCTCAAGATAATCACGCAAGGTGATCAGCTGTTCATCCGTAAGATCCTTGACGCGAGTGTCCGGATTAACACCGGTCGCGGCAAGCGTTTCCTTAGCGCGAGTACGACCAACACCAAAAATGTAGGTGAGGGCAATCTCAATGCGCTTCTCATTGGGAATATCTACTCCGGCAAGACGTGCCATTGTAATTCCTTTACTGTTACGCAGGTCGTGCACCAAGTCTTCCGCATTAATAGAAATTAAATGCGGCCTGGGCCTGCGCACCCAGGGTTCAGCTTCTGCTGTGACTTAGCGCCTTATTCTTTGTATTCCGCGATGGAAATCTGCTCAGCCCTGACGCTGCTTATGACGTGGGTTAATGCAGATCACCATGACGCGGCCGTGACGGCGGATCACGCGGCAGTTTTCGCAGATCCTCTTCACGCTAGGGCTGACCTTCATGGTTTTCCTTTGCTTGTACCTTACTTATAACGGTACGTAATACGCCCACGATTCAGATCGTAAGGGCTCATCTCTAGCACTACACGATCCTGAGGAAGAATGCGAATATAATTTTTACGCATCTTACCAGAGATCGTAGCTAAAACAATGTGCTCATTCTCAAGCTGAACGCGAAACATCGCATTTGGTAGTGCTTCTACTACCGTGCCTTCGACTTCAATCACACCGTCTTTTGCCATGAGCCTCGTTCCGTTCCTTGGGCATACTACTTTGCGCATCCGAAGACACGCCAATCTTTTATAATACAGTAAATGCGTCCCATTCAACACTCGGCGTGTCGAACAGAACGCATTTTACTTTTTAAATTTAAAAACGCACTACTTAATTAAGTGATTCAACAATGCGATTATTGATTTCCTTAATATCTCCAACGCCATCTACTTCAACCAACTGACCGCGGCTATCATAGATATCAAGCAATGGAGCTGTTTCCTTCTCATACGTTTCTAAACGCTTAGCAATTACTTCTGGAGTATCGTCAGAACGACCTTGCTCCACTGCACGCTTTTGCATGCGTTCGAGCAAAACATCGCGCTCAGCCTCGAGAGCCACAACGTGATCGAGAGGAGTGCCAAGCTCTTCCAACATACGATCCAAAGCTTGAACCTGAGAAGCGTTGCGAGGATAACCGTCGAGAATCCAGCCGCTCTTTGCATCGTCCTGAGCAAGACGATCCTTAACAATGCTGTTAGTCAGCTCATCTGGAACCAACTCGCCCTTGTCAAGATATCCCTGAACCTGTTTTCCAAGCTCAGTATGATTCTTAAGGTTATAGCGGAAAATATCACCAGTAGAAATCGCTGGAATGCCATAATGCTCACTTAACAAAGCGGCCTGAGTGCCTTTTCCAACGCCCTGTGGACCCATAATTAGTAATCGCATATTCATCTCCTTAGCTCGCTAACTGTAGTTACTTAGATACTTGCTTTTGCTCATCATGCTTGAACAAGAAACCAGCATACTGGAATTGTTCAGTCTGAGCCTTTGCTTGACGCAACGTATCCAAACCAACGCCAGCAATAATCAAAATTGTTGTACCACCAAATGGCAATTTTGTATTCAAATGCAAAGCCATAATCAAAACGGTAGGAATCAATGCAACAAAGAGCAAATAAATAGCACCGACAGTATTCAACCTATTCATAACATAGCTAAGATAATGACTTGTAGCACTACCAGCGCGAATGCCTGGTATGAAGCCACCATACTCTTTCATGTTATCTGCAGTCTCATCAGGATTAAAAGTAATCTCTGTGTAGAAGAAGCAGAAGAACACAATCATTACTGTGTAAAACGCAATATACCAAGCAGAAGTGGAATTAGCCAAATTAGCTTCAATCCAATTCACCCAAGCCTTGCTCTTATCTCCAAACTGAGCAATAAGAGTAGGAACAGCAAGAATTGACGAAGCAAAGATTGGTGGAATAACACCACTCATATTTACCTTTAATGGCAAATAAGTCGAAGAGCCGCCATACATTTTTCGGCCAATCATGCGACGCGTATACTGCACAGGAATACGACGCTGAGCAAGCTCAACAAAGTCAACAAATATGAGGATAACAATCAAAACGCCACCAACAATAGCGAACTTATTCCAATCGCCATTAGAACCGTTGGTTCCCCAACCAATCTCCCAAAGCTTTGGCAAGAAGCCAGAGCAAATAGACATAAAGATTAAGACAGACATGCCTTGACCGATACCCTTATCGGTAATGAGTTCTGCCATCCACATAATAAGACCAGTGCCGCCAGTCATGATCAAAACCATGACAATAAGGCTCCACATGCTTCCGTCTGGAATAATATTATTTCCGCACTGATAATTAAACAAAGCACCCGTACGTGCTGTTACCAAAATCGTAGTAGATTGCAAAATTGCCAATCCAATAGTTAGGTAACGCGTGTACTGCGTAAGCTTTGTTTCTCCAGACTGACCTTCCTTATGAAGAGCTTCGAAGCGAGGAATAACCACGCGCAAAAGCTGAATCACAATGGAAGCAGTGATGTAAGGCATAACACCCAAAGCAAAAATAGAAAGCTGCAACAGCGAGCCACCTGAGAACAAGTTAACTAACCCAATAAAGTTCTCGCTCGATGAAGCTAATTTAACAGTGCAAGCGTGCACAACTTTATAGTCCACACCCGGAATCGGAATAAATGAACCAATACGATAAATAATTATCATAGCGAAGACGAAGAGGATCTTGTTCCTCAACTCCTTCGTCCTGAAGGCCTGGATTAACGTTTTCACCTGGGTCTTCCTCCCTTTTTTCGCGCACTCCTAGGCGCAACAGTGCAAAAAACAAACTCTGAGACGATAGTTTAACCCACGGTACCTACTGAAATAGGTTATTGGTGAGTTTTGGTGATAAAAATAGTCCCTCTAGACAATGCTAGAGGGACTATCACAGATTTATAACTGCATCAAGCTTTAAGTAGCCTTTAACTACTCTTCGCTGATGGAGCCGCCGGCAGCCTCAACCTTTGCCTTAGCAGAAGCAGAAGCCTTCATACCCTTAAGAGTCAAGGCAACAGTCAATTCACCATCACCAAGAACTTTTACAGGATAGCCATCACGTACAGCGCCCTTAGTAATAAGGTCAGCTACAGTAACCTCGCCACCCTTTGGGAAAAGTTCAGCAAGATCTGCAACGTTGACGACTTGGAATTCCTTCTTGAAAGGACTCTTGAAGCCACGCAACTTAGGCAAGCGCATGTACAGTGGGAGCTGACCACCTTCGAAGCCAGGACGAACCTGATAACGCTTCTTTGTGCCCTTATCACCACGACCTGAGGTCTTACCCTTAGAGCCTTCACCACGACCTACACGGATGCGATCCTTCTTAGCTCCTGGAGCTGGGCGCAACGTGTGCATATGCAGCATTGGTTCTTCGTTAGCCATAATCAGTCGACCTCCTCGACGCTCACCAAGTGGCGAACGGCCATAACCAAGCCACGATTGACGGGGGTGTCCTCGCGAACTACGCTGTGACCAATCTTATGAAGGCCGAGCGTATGAACATTCGCGCGCTGGCGCTCAGTTGTATGAACTAAACCATGCACCAGAGTGATCTTCAAATTTGACATCACTCACCATCCTTTGCTTCAGATGCCTTGGCGGCCTGAGCTTCTTCGCGAGCCTTGCGAGCTTCGGCAATGCCGGCAGCACGCTCACGGAGCAAAGCATCAGGAGCGACTTCCTCAAGAGAAAGACCACGACGAGCAGAAATCTCTTCTGGCTCTTCGAGCTTCTTCAAAGCGTCCACAGTAGCACGCACTACGTTTACAGCAGTTGCAGAGCCCATGGACTTGGTGAGGATGTCCGTAATGCCGGCGCATTCCATAACAGCGCGTACAGCACCACCAGCAATTACACCAGTACCTGGAGCAGCTGGACGGAGCAACACAGTACCAGCAGCATCGTGACCGAGCACTGGATGAGTGACGGTGCCACGAATGCGTGGAACAGTGAACATATGCTTCTTAGCGTCAAGCTGACCCTTAGCAATAGCAGCTGGAACTTCGCGAGACTTGCCGTAACCAACACCAACAGTGCCCTTACCGTCGCCAACAACAACAAGTGCTGCAAAGCTAAAGGTACGACCACCCTTGTGGGTCTTGGAAACACGGTTAATAGTAACTACGCGATCCAGAAGCTCTTCGCCACGGTTTTCTTCACGACGATTACGACGTTCGCCGCGTTTACCCTCGCCCTTGTTACGGCGAGAACGACGATCATCGTTACGCTCCTCAGCGGATGCCTGAGTGTTCTGAGTTTCTTCAGCCACTTGGGTTTCCTTTTCGTTGTCGCTCACAGTGCCAGACCTCCCTGACGGGCGCCTTCAGCCACTGCTGCGACGCGACCATGATATTTGTTACCGCCACGGTCGAAGACTACAGCGGTGATACCCGCTTCCTTCGCCTTAGCCGCTACTAATTCGCCAACCTTGGTTGCAGCTTCAGTCTTCGTGCCAGTGAAACCAGCGAAGTCAGCAGTCAAAGTGGAAGCACTTACCAAAGTAATTCCCTTGGTATCATCCACAATCTGAGCAACCATATGACGGTTAGAACGGGAAACAACTAAACGAGGACGTTCAGATGTGCCGGCAATGTGCTTACGAAGACGGGCGTGACGACGCAAACGTGCGACTTTGGTACCCTTACCGAAAATCTTAACGCTCATATCACTTACCAGCCTTTCCAGCCTTGCGCAGGATACGTTCATCGGTGTACTTAATACCCTTACCCTTGTAAGGTTCTGGAGCACGAAGCTTACGAATGTTAGCAGCAACCTGACCAACAGTCTGCTTATCGGTGCCCTTTACGATTACCTGGTTAGGATTTGGCAACTCGAACTCAATACCTGCCGGTGGTTGAACGGTAATAGTGTGAGAATAACCGAGCGAGAACTCAATGCCCTTGCCCTTCATCACTGCACGATAACCGGTACCGACAATATCCAAAGTCTTGGTGTAGCCTTCATGTACACCCTTCACCATAGAAGCAACAATTGCGCGAGCCAAACCATGCTTTGCACGAGTTGGACGCAAATCGTCAACTGGAGTCAGAACAATCTGATTGTCAGCGACTGCTGCGGTGATTCCCTCTGGAATTTCATAAGAATCAGAACCCTTAGCGCCTTTGACGCTGAAGGACTGACCTTCAATCTTTACTTCCACGCCTGCAGGAATGTCGACGGGGAGCTTACCAATATGCGATGCCATCTTCAGCTCTCCTTTCTCACCATACGTAGGCGACGATTTCGCCGCCAATGCCTCGATCGAGGCATTCCTTCTGAGTCAACAATCCCGAGCTGGTCGAGATAATAGCAATACCGAGGCCACCAAGAGGCATTGGCAAAGCATCAGACTTTGCGTAACGACGCAAGCCTGGCTTAGAAATGCGCTTGATGCCTTGGATAGAACGCTGGCCATTGGAGCCATACTTCAACGTAATTTCCAACGTCTGTCCAACCTTAGCTTCCTTAGCAGCGAAGTCCTTAATATAGCCTTCGTGCTTCAGAATCTCGGCGATATTCGCCTTGAATTTGGAGTACGGCATTTCCACGGTATCGTGCTTTGCCGCGCTCGCATTACGCAGACGTGTCAACATGTCTGCGATTGGATCTGTCATTGTCATGTGGGCTAACGCCCTTTCTCGCCGTGGTTTCCACCGCCTCTATATGAGAACTTTGTCTTCAAGCAGTGGACCTTCAGCGTCGATATTTACCAACTGGACTTCGTAACACCCGGCAACTCACCGCGATGAGCCTTCTCACGAAGGCAGATGCGGCACAGACCGAACTTGCGATACACGGAGTGAGGACGACCACAAACCTGGCAACGCGTATAAGCGCGTACCTTGAACTTCGGCTTGGCGGCCGCCTTGTTTTTCAGAGCGGTTTTTGCCATTTCAGTTCTCCTTGAATGGGAAACCGAGGTGCTTAAGCAAAGACTTGGCCTCCACATCGTCCTTGGTGGTAGTCACCACGGTGATGTCCATACCACGCTGATGATCAATCGAGTCAGGATCAATCTCATGGAACATAGACTGTTCCGTAAGACCAAAGTTGTAATTACCCTGACCGTCAAACTGGTTGCCATTGATACCACGGAAATCGCGGATACGAGGCAAAGCCAGAGTGAGCAAACGATCCAAGAATTCCCACATACGATCGCCACGAAGAGTTACGTAAGCACCGATAGCCTGACCTTCGCGCAAATGGAACTGAGCGACAGACTTCTTTGCCTTAGTTACCTTTGGCTTCTGGCCGGCAATCAAAGTGAGATCCTTAATCGCACCTTCAATGAGCTTAGAATCACGAGCTGCAGCGCCGACACCCATAGAGACGACAACCTTCTGCACGCGAGCCACCTGCATAGGATTAGTGTGGCCGAATTCTTTCTCCAAGGCTGGTACGATTTCATCCTTGTATTGTTGCTTTAAGCGCGGAGTTGCCGGCAACTCAACTGTAGTATCGGTCATGCCAGCTCCTTTCCGGACTTCTTGGCGACACGCACGCGCACGGTCTTAACCTTGCCGTCACGAGCCTCTTGCTTAACAATCACGCCAACGCGTGTAGGCTGCTTGGTCTCTGGATCAATAACCATCACATTAGAGCGATGGATTGGAGCCTCAACCGAAACAATGCCCGCCTGCTGACCCTGCTGGGTGGCGCGAACGTGCTTCTTAACGATCTGAACGCCTTCTACAATCAAACGGTCATCGGCTAGTACACGAACTACTTTGCCTTCCTTACCGCGATCCTTGCCGCGAATGACCTTCACCTGGTCGCCGGACTTAATCTTGGCTACCATATCAGATCACCTCCGGAGCAAGGGACACAATCTTCATGAAGCGCTGATCACGCAATTCACGACCGACTGGTCCGAAGATACGAGTGCCTTTTGGTTCACGACCGGAGCCGAGAATTACGGCGGCGTTCTCATCGAACTTAATATAGGAACCATCGACACGGCGATGCTCCTTGACAGTACGGACGACGACAGCCTTAACTACGTCGCCTTTCTTGACCGACCCGCCAGGGATCGCGTCCTTGACGGAGGCGACGATGATGTCGCCGATGCCGGCATAGCGTCGCTTCGATCCACCGAGCACGCGGATGGCAAGTAACTCCTTAGCACCCGTGTTGTCGGCGACATGAAGCCGCGTTTCCTGCTGAATCATTGATTCTCCTTAGCCGAGCTGGTTCTCCCCACTCACCTGTGTCTACACATTAGCAGACACAGGTGAAGCGCGGAGCCTTGCCGAACTTGTTTACTTGGCGCGCTCGATAATCGAGTCGAGACGCCAACGCTTGGTCTTGCTCAGTGGCCGAGTTTCCATAATACTCACGAGGTCGCCAATATGTGCCTCATTGTGTTCATCATGGGCTTTGACCTTGCGGGTGGAGCGAACGACTTTACCGTAAAGCGGGTGTGTCGAACGCTGCTCCAGCTCAACGGCGATTGTCTTGTCCATGGCCTCGGACACGACGTAGCCGCGACGAACCTTGCGGAAGTTGCGCTCTTGGTTCTCAGCCATGCTTACTTCTCCTTGACCTCAGTGGCGCCAGGCTCTTGGCTGATGCCGAGTTCACGCTCACGCAGGATAGTATACATCCTGGCAATGTCGTGCTTGACCGCCTTGAGGCGAGCGCTGTTTTCGAGTTGACCAGTTGCTGCCTGGAAGCGCAAGTTAAATAGCTCTTCCTTAGACTTCTTCAAGAAGCCTTCAATCTCAGCATTTGTCTTCTCGTTCAAATTCTTGATGGTGTAGTCTGCAGTTCCGACTGGCATCAGATGTCACCGCCTTCACGCGCAATAACACGGCATTTCATTGGGAGCTTATCGATAGCGCGGCGCAAAGCCTCGCGAGCGATGTCCTCAGAAACACCACCGATCTCGAACATTACGCGTCCTGGGTGGATGTTGGCAATCCAGAATTCTGGAGCACCCTTACCGGAACCCATTCGCGCACCAAGCGGGTGCTTGGTTAATGGACGATCTGGGAAGATCGTAATCCACACACGACCGCCACGCTTAATGTAGCGAGTCATTGCGATACGAGCTGCCTCGATCTGTCGGTTAGTGATGTAAGCCGGAGCCAGCGCCTGAATACCAAAATCGCCGAAAGCGATCTCGGTGCCACCCTTAGACATGCCGCTACGGGTAGGACGGTGCTGCTTACGATATTTAGTCCTCTTTGGGATAAGCATCTGCTCACTCCTTCGTTTCCGTTGCGGCAGGAGCTTCAGCAGCTGCAGCTTCAGCTGGCTTTTCAGCCTGTGCTTCAGCAGCCTTCTGCTGGTTAGCAGGACGTGCGCCACGACGTGGACGACGATCGCCACCACGACGACCTTCACGCTTACCCTGCTGAGCCTGCTGCTCTTCGAACTCACGCTCGGTCATATCACCCTTGTAGATCCAGACCTTTACGCCGATACGACCGTATGTGGTCTTAGCTTCAAAGAAGCCGTAATCAATCAAGGCACGAAGGGTCTGCAGTGGAACGCGACCCTCGCGATAGAACTCAGAGCGGCTCATTTCGGCACCACCAAGGCGACCGGAGAGCTTGATACGGATACCCTTGGCACCTGCACGCATTGCATCTTGCTGTGCCTTACGCATAGCACGACGGAATGTAACACGGTTTGTCAACTGCTCAGCAATTCCCTGAGCAACCAACTGAGCGTCAAGTGCAGCGTTCTTCACTTCGAAGATGTTGAGCTGTACTTGCTTGCCTGTGAGCTTCTCGAGCTTTGCGCGAACACGCTCAGCTTCAGCGCCACGACGACCGATGATAATACCCGGACGAGCAGTGTGAATATCTACACGAACGCGATCACGAGTGCGCTCGATAACGATACGAGATACGCCAGCACGCTCGAGGTCATGGCTCATTTCCTTGCGAATCTTGTCATCCTCAAGGACGAAGTCACGATAACGCTCGCCAGCTTTGTTGGAGTCAGAGAACCACTTAGAGCGATGATTCTCGGTGATGCCCAGGCGATAGCCGAAAGGATTGATCTTCTGACCCATCTTTAGCGGGCTCCTTCCTTAAGCGAGACGATAACAGTGATATGGCTTGTGCGCTTGTTAATGCGCGCAGCGCGACCCTGTGCACGAGCACGGAAACGCTTAAGCGTTACACCCTCGTCCACATAGGTTTCCTTGATGACCAAGTCCTGCTCACGGAATGGTTCACCGGCTTTTTCAGCCTTAACGCGAGCGTTAGCAATCGCGCTTTCAAGAACCTTGCGCACCGGCAATGATGCGTCCTGAGGAGCAAACTTCAAAATGGTAATAGCTTCGCTTGCACGCTTGCCTCGGATGAGGTCGACCATGCGGCGAGCCTTGCGCGGCGTCACGCGAACGTGACGAGCGATTGCTTTAGCTTCCATGTGTCCTAACTCTCCTTTAGCGGCGTGCCTTTTTGTCGTCCTTCACATGACCCTTAAAGGTCTTGGTCGGGGCGAACTCACCGAGCTTATGACCAACCATGGCTTCGGTAACGAATACCGGCACATGCTTGCGGCCATCATGTACGGCAAAGGTGTGTCCAATGAAATCAGGAGTGATCATCGAACGACGCGACCAAGTCTTAATGACATTGTGCGTACCCTTGTCGTTTTGCTCGTCGACTTTCTTCTGCAAGTGGGCGTCGACGAAAGGGCCCTTCTTGATGCTACGAGTCATCTATTCGACACTCCCTTACTTGCGGTTCTTACCATTCGGGCGACGACGAACAATCATCTTGTTCGAAGCCTTCTTTGGACGACGTGTACGAACCTCGCCCTTGCCCCATGGAGAAACTGGTGGCTTACCACCACGGGTGCGACCACCATGTGGATGGTCCACAGGGTTCATGGATTCGCCTCGGGTGATTGGTCTACGACCAAGCCAACGTGCGCGACCTGCCTTACCAAGCTCGATATTGGCGTGATCGGAATTACCTACTTCGCCAACAGTAGCGCGGCAACGAGCGTCCACGTTACGAATTTCGCCAGATGGCATACGCAACTGCGCATAAGCACCATCCTTAGCGACGAGCTGAACAGCAGCACCAGCGGAACGAGCAATCTTCGCACCACCAAGTGGACGAAGCTCAATTGCGTGAACCACGGTACCAGTTGGGATATTCTTCAGAGGCAGGTTGTTGCCTGGCTTAATATCAGCCTGAGCGCCGGTCTCAATAACATCACCCTGGGCAACGCCTTCAGGAGCGATAATGTAACGCTTCTCACCGTCTGCGTAATGCAACAAAGCGATGCGAGCGGAACGGTTAGGGTCATACTCAATATGAGCGACCTTTGCTGGCACGCCATCCTTGTCCCAACGCTTGAAGTCGATGAGACGATACTGACGCTTGTGACCACCGCCGCGATGGCGAGAAGTCATGCGGCCGTAAGAGTTACGACCACCAGTCTTGCTGAGTTTGCGTACCAGCGACTTTTCAGGCGTAGAACGCGTGATCTCGGCAAAATCCGAAACCGAAGCGTTGCGACGGCCTGCAGTCGTCGGCTTATAAACGCGGATAGCCATAATATAGTATTCCTTTACTTTTCTCGGCTAGCCTTCAGTTACCAAAGATGTCAATCGTTTGACCTTCAGCCACGGTGACAATAGCACGCTTCTGGTTCACACGACGGCCGAAACCGGTGCGAGAGCGCTTCAACTTGCCAGCGCGGTTCAAAGTGTTAACGTTTGTCACCTTGACCTTGAAGATTTCTTCGATAGCCTGCTTGATCTGAACCTTGTTAGCATCTGGAGCCACTACGAAAGTGTACTGACCACGATCAGAAGCTGCGTAACTTTTTTCAGAAACAACTGGCTTAAGAATTACGTCATGTACTGGGTTATGGACTGCGACCATTTAAATCAGGCCTCCTTAACGACAGGCTCGGTCTTAGCAGCAACGAAGGCTTCGAAGCCTTCCTTGGAGAAGACGACGTACTGAGCTGTAACAACATCGTAAGTGTTGAGCTGATCAGCGAAGATCACGTGAACAGTTGGAATGTTGCGTACAGACATCCACTCATTGATGTTCTCACGAGAAAGAACAACAGTAGTGAATTGGTTATTGGTCACAGGAGTAAGTGCTGCAACAGCTGTCTTGGTGGATGGAACATCCTTAATACCAAAGTCAACTACAGCAATACGTCCAGCATTTGCACGATCCGAAAGAACGTAGCGAAGAGCAGCTGCCTTCATCTTCTTCGGGGTACGCTGATCGTACTTACGAGGAACTGGACCGTGAACAACGCCACCATGTACCCACTGAGGAGCACGAATGGAACCCTGGCGAGCACGACCGGTGCCCTTCTGCTTCCATGGCTTCTTACCGCCGCCGGAAACATTAGCACGATTCTTCACAGCATGGGTGCCCTGACGAGCAGCAGCAAGCTGAGCGATTACGACCTGATGAACCAGTGGACCGTGAGCTAAAACGTCTTCGTTGGAGATGCCGAAAATTTCAGCAGGAGCTTCAACGGTTCCGTTTGCATTGCCCTTAGTATCAGTGACGTTCAGAGTTACGTTTGCCATAATTATCAGGCTCCCTTCACTGCCGAACGGACGAGAACGATTGCGCCCTTAGGACCTGGAACAGCGCCCTTAATAGCGAGAATGCCGTTCTCGACATCCGAAGAAACGATGGTGAGGTTAAGCGCGGTGGAAGTCACATGACCCATGCGACCAGCCATACGCTTGCCCTTCAAAATGCGGCTTGGAGTTGCGCAAGCGCCCACAGAACCTGGGCGACGTTCGTTCTTGTGCGAGCCGTGAGTACGACGATAGGACTTGAAGCCCCAACGCTTGATAGTGCCAGCAAAACCCTTACCCTTGGTAGTGCCAGTGACATCTACTTCAGAACCCTCAGCGAACAATTCAGCAGTCAATTCCTGACCTGGCTGATAATCTGCCGCGTTCTCGGTGCGCACCTCAGCGAGGTGACGACGAGGAGTTACACCAGCCTTTGCAAAATGACCAGCCAATGGCTTAGTCACCTTGGTAGGATCAATCTGGCCGTAACCGAGCTGTACTGCGCAATAACCGTCAGACTCTACAGTCTTTACAGCGGTAACTACGTTAGTAGCAACTTCAACCAGAGTTACGGGGACGAAGAAGCCGTTTTCATCCCAAACCTGCGACATACCCAGCTTGCGGCCGAGCAATGCAGTGCGATTCTTATTCTGCGACATTACTTTCTCCCCCTTCCTACAGCTTGATCTCGATGTTTACATCCGCAGGCAGGTCAATGTGCATCAAAGAATCCACAGCCTTTGGCGTTGGATCTACGATGTCAATGAGACGCTTATGAGTGCGCATCTCGAAATGCTCGCGAGAATCCTTGTATTTATGAGGAGAACGGATAACAACAAACACGTTCTTCTCGGTCGGCAGAGGAACCGGACCCACCACTGTGGCGCCCGCGTTCGTCACCGTCTCGACGATTTTCTTCGCCGATTGGTCGATGACCTCATGGTCATAGGACTTAAGCCTGATGCGGATTTTCTGTCCCGCCATTGCCGTCCGCCCTTTCTAGCGATTCGTTTACTGTTTACCAACCTGAATTCAAGGGCACCGGCGAGAATAAACCCCTAGGGTAATTCCACATCAGTGCGCGGCATCAGAAACCTATTCATACAAAAAAAATTTCGATTCAAAGTTTTTGCTTCCGCGCTCGCTTTTTTTAATTACAATATGCGAGCCTTAAAACAGGCAACTAAGTAATTAAACCATCAACCTTCGATTATTAAAAACCGGGCGTGTCGGCTATTTTCCAACAAAAAATGGCAGAAACTACAATTAGTTGAGCTTCTGCCATTATTAACTAGATATGCAAATAAATTACGCCGCTTCACGCTCCAAACGCATGCGATGACCTTCTTCTTGAGAAACACCATAATATGCGGCAATAGCAATATCCTTCATATCCTCAATTTGCGGAATACGAGGATTTGCAGGCGCACACTGATCTTCGTAAGCACGCATGCCAATATTGTCAAGTATCGACCAGTAGTACGCTTCGTCTACGCCACAAGCCTTAAACGAAGCGTCCATGCCAAGCTTTTCATTTCGATACTCTTCAACAGCACGAGCAAGATTTTCAACGCCTTCTTCAGGAGTTTTACCAGGATCTACACCAAGATTCTTAGCGATCTCCTGATACCTCTCAAGAGCAATATAGCGGTTGTACTTTGGCCAGCTAGTTGGCTCTTGCGGAATTTGACCGTTATAGCGAATAACGTAAGGCAGCAAAATTGCGTTCGTATGACCGTGTACAACGTGGCACAAAGCACCAATAGTATGAGCCATAGCGTGGCACATTCCTAAGAATGCAGAACCAAACGCCATTCCAGCCATAGTAGCTGCATTATGCATTTTTTCTTTTGCTTCAATCTTGCGCTGAGAATCTTCACAATTCACAGAATCGTTGAGATTTTCCCAAATAAGTTTCGAAGCGTGCAAAGCCATAGCATCCGTAAAATCATTTGCGTAAACAGAAACATAAGCTTCCATAGCATGAGTTAAAGCATCAAAACCAGAATCGCACGCCAATCGACGCGGCTGAGTACGAGCCAAAACAGGATCGACTATTGCGACCGTTGGAGTCAAAGCGTAATCCGTAATAGGATACTTGTATCCAGTCTTGTGATCTGTAATAACAGCGTAAGGCGTAACTTCAGAACCAGTTCCGGAAGAAGTTGGTATGCAAATAAGCTTAGCTTTGCTACCAAGAGGCGGAATCTTAAATGCGCGCTTACGAATATCGAAGAACTTTTCTCGCAAATCAGCGAAAGAAATCTCCGGATGCTCATACATAAGCCACATAATCTTAGAAGCATCCATTGGAGAACCGCCACCAACAGCAATAATTGTGTCTGGCTGGAATTCGTCACGCATCATTGCGGCGCCACGCTCAACTGTTTCAACGCTTGGCTCAGGCTCAACGTAATCAATAATACGGAAGCTAACGCGATTATCTCGAGCACGAAGCTGATCAACAATCTTATCGACTACGCCAAGTTGCTCCATAACCTTATCGCACACAATAACTGCGCGCTCAACGCCATACATATCCCTCAAATAACGAATAGCATTCGGCTCAAAATAAGTTTTAGCCGGAATCTTGAACCATTGCATATTATTATTCCTTCGTGCAATACGCTTAATATTAAGAAGATTTATAGCTTGTACGTTGCCAGAAACGGAATTTCCACCATAAGATCCGCATCCAAGAGTAAGCGAAGGAGCAATCGCGTTGTAAATGTCTCCAACGCCACCAAGAGATCCAGGAGAATTCCAAACAATTCTGCAAGCATGCATACGAACACCATATTCGCGCACAAGATCTTGATTATTTGTGTGAATTACAGCAGTGTGACCAGCTCCATGCACAAGCATCTGTTCACACATCTTGAAGCCTTGTTCCTTATTTTCTGCGCGAAGCATTGCGTGTACAGGAGCGAGCTTTTCCATAGTAAGCGGCTCCATTTCGCCAACTTCTTTGCACTCTGCAACCAAAATCACAGCATCTTCTGGAATTTCAAATCCAGCTTCGTGCGCAATATATTGCGGAGACTTACCAGGAACAACAGAATTAAGTTTTGGCGTATTTCCAGAATATGCAGTGCATCCAAACATATATTGTTCAAGCTTAGCTTTTTCGTCAGCGTTAACAAAATATGCTTTCCTGTGCTTCAATTCGCGAAGCAATGGCTCATATACATCCTTATGCGCAATAATTGCTTGCTCTGTTGCACAAATCATTCCGTAATCAAAATGCTTTGAAAGAATCAAATCGTTTGCAGCACGCACAATATCAACATCACTATCGACATATGCAGGAGCATTTCCAGCACCAACACCAAGAGCAGGTTTTCCTGAAGAATACGCCGCCTTAACCATTCCAGGACCGCCTGTTGCAAGAATAGTTGCGATCTTTGGATGTTTCATCAATGCACCAGTAGCTTCAATTGAAGGATGCTCAATCCACTGAATGCAATCTTTTGGCGCGCCTGCAGCCACAGCAGCATCGCGAACAATTCGAGCTGCTTCAGAAGAGCACTTTTGCGCGAAAGGATGGAATCCAAAAATAATTGGGCAACGAGTCTTAAGTGCAATAAGCGACTTAAAAATAGCTGTAGAAGTTGGGTTTGTAACTGGAGTGACGCCTGCAACAATACCAACCGGTTCAGCTATTTCGTCAATTCCGAGAACATCGTCCTCGCGAATAATACCAACTGTTTTTTGACCTGCTAGATAATGCGTAATATGTTCGCATGCAAAGATATTTTTTGTAGCTTTATCTTCTACTAAACCACGACCTGTTTCATCAACAGCCATCTTTGCAAGAACCAAATGTTTATTCAACGCTGCCACTGAAGCTTTAGCAACAATATGATCAATTTGCTGCTGATTAAGCTTCTCAAACTCATTCAAAGCGACAGTTGCTTTTTCAACAAGTTTATCAACTTCATTTTGAGCAGCTAACGCAATGTCATCAGCACTAGCAGTTTTGCCAGTTTCGGCTTGGTGTTGTGCCTCAACCATGAGTATCCTCCTCGATAGTTCCACCAGCGGTATCAATAGACTTATGAACAAACTAATTTAGTATTCACCGCTAAATATGTGATACAAGTCACAATTTAGTCTCTTTGCTGTACTTTCGCATCTTTGAAGCGAGTTGCGCTATTTATGAGCGAGCTTTATCCTCTATTGTTCGTTATTTGTTCTTTTTTGTAATGATTTATGTTCGATTAAT
>NZ_LWSR01000009.1:4176-18307 GCF_001660745.1 Gardnerella sp. 26-12 | reverse complement strand
AAATAGAGCTCATATATTTTGTATGTACTGCTGCTGAGTTTGTGCGAGCGTTGTAAAGCAAGCGCTACCGCATTAAGCTCACTTTAAGTTAATCTTCTTTGGTCGTCAGATTACGCTTTCTTAATTAGTTTAAAGAAAGCGTAATTGTTTGCGCGCTTGCGCGGAAAGCACACTGTGCTTTCTGCATAAGCAAGCGCTACCGCATCGGGTTGCTTTTCGCGCTACGCTTTAAGCGAAAAGCAAGTCGATGCGACACTCCCGGTTTTGATGTTTTTGGGGCTATTCTTGATTATTTTTTGTTGGTTTTGATTATTGTTCCTGGTCTTGTGTTGGTTTTTTGGTGTTTTTTCGTGGTTTTCGACACGCCGGTGTTTTGGCTTGTTTTCAATGGTTTTGGGGTGTTTGTTTTTGGTGGGTTTGCGTTTTAGCGTGGGTTGGTGTAAGTTTATCTCTTGCTGCTCAGCGCGGCTGGTTCTCCTCGGTTGAGGTTGATGAGCCGGCTGGTGTGGTGGTGGTTTGAGAACTCAAGAGCGTGTCTGTACTACTTATTAGTTAATTATTGCCAGTTCATTGCCTGCCTTGCAGATTGCAGGGTGCCTGAGAGATGGTTAAATGGTGGTGAGGTTTTTGTTGGGATGTTCTTTCCTTAAAGAATGTCTCGTCTTTTTCTTTTTAATATTGGAGCCTTTTGTTGGCTCTTCATTGAAGTTTTTTCGTGGAGGGTTCGATTCTGGCTCAGGATGAACGCTGGCGGCGTGCTTAACACATGCAAGTCGAACGGGATCTGACCAGCTTGCTGGTTGGTGAGAGTGGCGAACGGGTGAGTAATGCGTGACCAACCTGCCCCATGCTCCAGAATAGCTCTTGGAAACGGGTGGTAATGCTGGATGCTCCAACTTGACGCATGTCTTGTTGGGAAAGTGTTTAGTGGCATGGGATGGGGTCGCGTCCTATCAGCTTGTAGGCGGGGTAATGGCCCACCTAGGCTTCGACGGGTAGCCGGCCTGAGAGGGCGGACGGCCACATTGGGACTGAGATACGGCCCAGACTCCTACGGGAGGCAGCAGTGGGGAATATTGCGCAATGGGGGAAACCCTGACGCAGCGACGCCGCGTGCGGGATGAAGGCCTTCGGGTTGTAAACCGCTTTTGATTGGGAGCAAGCTTTCGGGTGAGTGTACCTTTCGAATAAGCGCCGGCTAACTACGTGCCAGCAGCCGCGGTAATACGTAGGGCGCAAGCGTTATCCGGAATTATTGGGCGTAAAGAGCTTGTAGGCGGTTCGTCGCGTCTGGTGTGAAAGCCCATCGCTTAACGGTGGGTCTGCGCCGGGTACGGGCGGGCTAGAGTGCAGTAGGGGAGACTGGAATTCCCGGTGTAACGGTGGAATGTGTAGATATCGGGAAGAACACCAATGGCGAAGGCAGGTCTCTGGGCTGTTACTGACGCTGAGAAGCGAAAGCGTGGGGAGCGAACAGGATTAGATACCCTGGTAGTCCACGCCGTAAACGGTGGACGCTGGATGTGGGGCCCATTCCACGGGTTCCGTGTCGGAGCTAACGCGTTAAGCGTCCCGCCTGGGGAGTACGGCCGCAAGGCTAAAACTCAAAGAAATTGACGGGGGCCCGCACAAGCGGCGGAGCATGCGGATTAATTCGATGCAACGCGAAGAACCTTACCTGGGCTTGACATGTGCCTGTCGACTGCAGAGATGTGGTTTCCCTTCGGGGCAGGTTCACAGGTGGTGCATGGTCGTCGTCAGCTCGTGTCGTGAGATGTTGGGTTAAGTCCCGCAACGAGCGCAACCCTCGCCCTGTGTTGCCAGCGGGTTATGCCGGGAACTCACGGGGGACCGCCGGGGTTAACTCGGAGGAAGGTGGGGATGACGTCAGATCATCATGCCCCTTACGTCCAGGGCTTCACGCATGCTACAATGGCCGGTACAACGGGATGCGACATGGTGACATGGAGCGGATCCCTTAAAACCGGTCTCAGTTCGGATCGTAGTCTGCAACTCGACTACGTGAAGGCGGAGTCGCTAGTAATCGCGAATCAGCAACGTCGCGGTGAATGCGTTCCCGGGCCTTGTACACACCGCCCGTCAAGTCATGAAAGTGGGCAGCACCCGAAGCCGGTGGCCTAACCCTTTTGGGATGGAGCCGTCTAAGGTGAGGCTCGTGATTGGGACTAAGTCGTAACAAGGTAGCCGTACCGGAAGGTGCGGCTGGATCACCTCCTTTCTACGGAGTTTTTGTGCACGCTCGGTTTGAGTGTGGTTACTGGTGTGGAAAACAATAGTTGACGTTTTTTTGATGAGTTTGTTGGGCATGCTTTTGGGTTCCCGGATTGCCACCCCCCTTTGTTTGGGGTTGCGGTCCTTGACTCACAGGATTTCAGGTTGATGCTTTTTGAGTGTTTGGCTTGGGTTTTGTGGTGTTGTGGTGGTTTGAGAACTGGATAGTGGACGCGAGTAAAATGCGAAACTTTTTGGTTTCGATTTTTTTGCTTTTATCAATTTCAACCGGCTCCTTTTGTTGGAGTCGCTTGATCGTTTTGTGATCGTTTAGTGTGATGATTTTTTGTCTAGAGAATTTTGCTGATGGGTTCTTACTTTAGTGTTTGTCACTGGTAAGGGCGTATGGTGGATGCCTTGGTAGACAGGACCGATGAAGGACGTGACGGGCTGCGATATGCCTCGGGGAGCTGCCGAGTGGGCTTTGATCCGAGGATTTCCGAATGGGGAGACCCGGCCACTGTTATGAGTGGTCACCACAGTTTTTGTGGGGGGTACGCAGGGAAGTGAAACATCTCAGTACCTGCAGGAAAGGATACTCCGTGAGTAGTGGCGAGCGAAAGCGGATCAGGCTAAACCGGGTGCGTGTGATAGCCGTCAGGTGTTGCGCATTCGGGGTCGTGGGATGGACTGTTCAGCCTCTGACGGGGTTGAGGAGAGTGATAAAATGTCGTGCTAGGTGAATGGGATTGAATTCCCAGCCGTAGAGGGTGATGGCCCCGTAGCTTGTCGTGCGATGTCTCTTTATGTTTATTCCCAAGTAGCGCGGGACTCGTGGAATCCCGCGTGAATCTGCCCAGACCGTTGGGTAAGCCTAAGTATTCCTGTCTGACCGATAGTGTACTAGTACCGTGAGGGAAAGGTGAAAAGCACCCCGGGAGGGGAGTGAAATAGTTCCTGAAACCGTGCGCTTACAATCCGTCGGAGCCTTCTTTGTGGGGTGACGGCGTGCCTATCGAAAAATGAGTCTGCGAGTCAGTGGTATGTGGCGAGGCTAACCCGGGTGGGGGAGCCGTAGCGAAAGCGAGTTTTAAAAGGCGTTTGAGTCGCATGTCCTGGACCCGAAGCGGGATGATCTAGCCCTGAGCAGGTTGAAGCGCGGGTAAGACCGTGTGGAGGACCGAACCCACCTAGGTTGAAAACTGGGGGGATGACTTGGGGTTAGGGGTGAAAGGCCAATCAAATTCCGTGATAGCTGGTTCTCTCCGAAATGCATTTAGGTGCAGCGTCGTGTTATTGCTTACAGGGGGTAGAGCTACTGGATGCTTGCGGGCCCATACCGGGTACCAATAGCAGCCAAACTCCGAATACCTGTTAGGTTTATCACGGCAGTGAGTCGGCGGGGGATAAGCTCCGTCGTCAAAAGGGAAACAGCCCTGATCGTCGTCTAAGGTCCCGAAGCGCGTGCTAAGTGGGAAAGGATGTGGAGTCGCATAGACAGCCAGGAGGTTGGCTCAGAAGCAGCCATCCTTGAAAGAGTGCGTAACAGCTCACTGGTCTAGTGGTTCCGCGCCGACAATGTAGCGGGGCTTAAGCACGCCACCGAAGACGCGGCTGCATGATTTGTTTCATGCGGGGTAGGAGAGCGTCCTGTATGGGGTGAAGCGGCAGTGTGAACTTGTCGTGGACTTTACAGGAGTGAGAATGCAGACATGAGTAGCGAGAGACGGGTGTGAATCCCGTCCGCTGAATGACTAAGGGTTCCGGGGCCACGTTCGTCGTCCCCGGGTGAGTCGAGTCCTAAGGCGAGGCCGACAGGCGTAGTCGAATGGATGAACGGGTTGATATTCCCGTACCGGTGTTACACCGTTCGAACTGAATCTGAGAGTACTAACCTTCATTTGCTGGTTGATTGCCTTTCGGGGTTGTTGGCTGGTTTGTGTTGGGACTGTATCGGTAGTAGGTTAGCGTGGGAGTGACGCGGGTAGGTAGCCGGCTGCGGAGGTGGTTTTCCGTGGCTAAGCGTGTGGGCTGTCTCCTAGGTAAATCCGGGGGATGTTAAAGCTGAGGCGTGATGGGTAGGCTGTAAGGCTGATTCCGGTGATCCTGCTTGCCAAGAAAAGCTTCAACGTGAGGTGTGATTCCGCTCGTACCCTAAACCGACACTGGTGGTCTGGTAGAGTATACCGAAGCGATCGGGCGAATCCTGGCCAAGGAACTCGGCAAATTACTCCCGTGCCTTCGGCATAAGGGAGACCCCTGATGGTGATGTTTTTTACAAGCGGAGCTGTTGGGGGTGGCACAAGCTAGGGGGTAGCGACTGTTTACCAAAAACACAGGAGCGTGCGAAGGCGTAAGCCGCTGTATACGCTCTGACGCCTGCCCGGTGCCGGAAGGTTAAGAGGATCCGTTAGCTTCGGTGAAGCGGTGAATTTAAGCCCCGGTAAACGGCGGTGGTAACTATAACCATCCTAAGGTAGCGAAATTCCTTGTCGGGTAAGTTCCGACCTGCACGAATGGCGTAACGACTTCCCCACTGTCTCGGCCAGGAGCCCGGCGAAATTGCAGTACGAGTAAAGATGCTCGTTAAGCGCAGAAGGACGAAAAGACCCCGGGACCTTTACTATACCTTGGTATTGTCGTTAGGTGTGGATCGTGTAGCATAGGCGGGAGGCTGTGAAGCGTGGGCGCTAGCTTGCGTGGAGTCGACAGGTGAAATACCGCTCTTTCCATATCTGGCGTCTAACCTCGACACGTTATCCGTGTCAGGGACAGTGCCTGGCGGGTAGTTTAACTGGGGCGGTTGCCTCCTAAAGAGTAACGGAGGCGCTCAATGGTCCGCTCAGCCCGGTTGGCAATCGGGTGTTGAGTGTAATCGCACAAGCGGGCTTGACTGTGAGACTGACGGGTCGAGCAGGGACGAAAGTCGGAGATAGTGATCCGGTGCCGGCGTACGGACGTGGCATCGCTCAACGGATAAAAGGTACCCCGGGGATAACAGGCTGATCATTCCCAAGAGTCCATATCGACGGGATGGTTTGGCACCTCGATGTCGGCTCGTCGCATCCTGGGGCTGGAGCAGGTCCCAAGGGTTCGGCTGTTCGCCGATTAAAGCGGCACGCGAGCTGGGTTCAGAACGTCGTGAGACAGTTTGGTCTCTATCCTCTGCGCTCGTTGGAATGTTGAGGAGACCTGCCCATAGTACGAGAGGACCTGGGTGGACGAACCTCTGGTATGCCGGTCGTCACGCCAGTGGCGCTGCCGGTTAGCTACGTTCGGAAGGGATAACCGCTGAAAGCATCTAAGCGGGAAGCCTGCTCCAAGATAAGCATTCCTTGCACTTTAGTGTGTGAGCCCCCATGTAGAACACGTGGTTGATAGGCTAGATGTGGAAGCCCTGTAAGGGGTGGAGCTGACTAGTACTAACGGGCGATGGTGACATTCTTCCTCACTTTTGTGAGTGGGGAGGGTGAGTTCCTCATGAGTATTATTCTTCTAGCGTTAATGAGTACTGAATGTTTTGCTTAACGATCAGTTGGTAAGAGAGTTTTTATTCGCGTTCATGTCCGGTTCCCAAACCGCCACGTGTTGCCACTCAATGGTTTTGAGTGTATAATCTAGTTTTGCGGTGGTCATGGCTCAGGTGAGACGCCCGGTCCCATTCCGAACCCGGAAGCTAAGGCCTGACACGGCGAGGGTACTGCACTCGATAGGGTGTGGGAGACTAGCACGCTGCCGCATTATTTTTCTAGCGGGGAGTTTTCACTCCCCGCTTTTTTATTTTCGTATACTACTGTTTTTTGTAATCCTCCAAACTCTGGACAACGCTCGCGCTATAAGCGCTCACTGCTGAGCTTGCACGGAAAGTCCACTGGACTTTCCGTCTGAGCAAGCTCACGCTCCGAATTGCTTTCGCGCGCGCAATGCTGCGCTCAAGCAGGTCGCCGCGCAAACGCGAGGAAAACTTACGGCAAATGTAGTTAAAAACAGACAACAGAGACATGCGCGCAGAAACCGTACTGCACCAGTAACGAAAAATCCCCGGCAAACGTTTTGTAGCATCATTTGCCGCAAGGTAGTGATTAAATGATGATAGTCGGTGCAGAAGCAAATGAGCTTTGAGTATTCTTTGAATATTAAGGTATTGCGCCGATTGCAATTGGGCCAGCAATTGAGTTGATAATTGGGCTATCAATTGAAATAAAATCAAGCAATTAAGAATGCGGAATATTGTAACTAAAGCGATTATACTATTGCAGTAGAGCTATTTGCAATAATGCTGTTAGCAGTAATGCTATTTGCGATTATTCTGTAAATTTCATACAAGGAGTAGGTATGAATAAAGCCCTTATTAACATTGACTATACGAATGATTTTGTGGCAAGCGATGGCTCTCTTACTGTGGGCGAGCCTGCGCAAAAGCTCGAGAAGCGTATTACTGAGATTTCGCAGGAATTTCTTGACGCTGGTGAGTTCGTGGTTTTTGCGATTGATACGCACCATTTGAACGATCCGTATCATCCTGAAACTAAGCTTTTCCCACCTCACAATATCGCAGGAACTCACGGCCAGAAGTTATATGGCACGCTTGGTGATTTTTACGAAGCAAATAAAGATAAAAGCAACGTTTATTACATTCATAAAACTCGCTACTCTTCGTTTAATGGCACGGATTTGCTGATTAAGCTTCGCGAACGTCACATTGAAGAGCTGCATTTGGTGGGAGTTTGCACGGATATTTGCGTGCTTCACACTGCTGTCGATGCGTATAATCTTGGATTCAAGATTGTGGTTCACAAGGATGCCGTTGCAAGCTTTGATCCTGCAGGTCACGAATGGGCTTTGCGTCATTTTAAGACTTGCCTTAATGCTGATATTGTGGAAGGCTAAAAGTTGCTTTTAAAAAATATTAGATAAATATTGAATAATTATNTAAAWTGATATTGTTAATCTGAGTCGTGATTGAATTCTCGGCTCAGATTGTTTCTTTACTTTGCTGTTTTTGTATAAACGTACTTATTGGAGCATATTTTGAATTCTTTAATTGGTAACTCTGCTAAGAGCAAGTCCGGAGTAGCTAACTCTGAACGTATTTTGCCAGTAAAAAAGCCAGGACCTATTATTGCCGGAGTCATTGTAGCTGTAATAGCATGTTCGCTTCTTTACAGTATTATTACTAACCCTCGTTTTGAATGGCAAGTAGTCGGAATATATTTAATAAGCGATAACGTGCTTTCTGGTATTGGCTGGACGTTACTTCTTACGCTAATTGCTATGGTAATTTCAATCGTGTTTGCGGTAGGCTTAGCGATGATGCGCAAGTCAGTTAATCCTGTGCTTCGTGGCGTAAGTTGGTTCTTTATTTGGTTTTTCCGTGGTACTCCTGTTTATACGCAGCTTGTATTTTGGGGCATGTTTGCAGTGCTTGTGCCGAGAATTAGTATTGGCATTCCTTTTACTTCTGTAGAATTTTGGTCTATTGATTCTAATGTAATTATGACTTCTCTTACTGCTGCTGTAGTTGGTTTGTCTTTGAATGAATCCGCTTATTTGTCGGAAATCGTTCGAGCAGGATTGGAAGCCGTTGATAGTGGACAAGTTGAAGCTGCTAAGGCTCTTGGAATGGGTAGAGCTTTAACTATGAGGCGTGTAATTCTTCCTCAAGCAATGCGTATTATTGTTCCTCCGCTTGGTAACGAAACAATCGGTATGCTAAAAACGACTTCGTTAGTTCTTGCAGTTCCGTTTACTCTTGAATTGCAATTTGCTACAAATGCTATTGCTAACCGTATCTATAAACCAATTCCGCTTCTTCTTGTTGCGAGTATTTGGTATTTGATTATTACTTCCATTTTGATGGTTTTGCAATACATGCTCGAGAAGCATTTTGCTAAAGGTTTTGAAGCAAGAGATATTGTAAAGCATGCTCAACTTAATACTGATTCTGATCAGCGCGGCGATCAATCATTAGATGCTAAACGGAAAAATGTTAAAGGACGAAATGATGCTGCTATGCTCGGATTTAATGCTTAAATAAGCGCATAATAGCTTAAATTTTAATATTTTTCTTTGWRAWSTKTAWAWKWKRCANGAAACAAACAAATTGGATGTGAATAAATGGTAGAAGCAAAATCTAATCTTCCTGCGGTTGCTATTAGCGATGTGCAAAAATCTTTCGGTCAATTGCATGTACTTAACGGTATTAATATGACAGTGAACCCAGGTAGTGTAACAGTTATTTTGGGTCCGTCCGGTTCAGGAAAATCGACATTATTGCGTTTAATTAATCAACTAGAAACTTTGACTGCAGGAAGTATAAGTATTTATGGCGAGCGCATCGGTGTAAAGCAAGTAATGCATAAAGGTGAGAAATGTCTGCAGGCTCTTAACGACAAAGAAATTGCTCAACAGCGTGCGAAGCTTGGCATGGTATTCCAGCGTTTTAATTTATTCCCTCATATGACGGCTTTAGAAAACGTTATGGAAGCTCCTATTCATGTTATGCATATGAAAGCTCAAGAAGCGCGCGATTTAGCTATTGAAGAACTAAAGCGAGTCGGCATGGATGAGCGTATGAACCATTATCCTGCAGAACTTTCAGGCGGTCAGCAGCAACGCGTTGCAATTGCTCGCGCTCTTGCTATGAAACCGGAAATTATGCTATTTGACGAGCCAACATCTGCGCTAGATCCAGAGCTTGTAGGTGAAGTGTTAACCGTTATGCGAAATCTTGCTAAAGATGGCATGACTATGATTGTAGTAACTCACGAAATTGGTTTTGCGCGTGAGGTTGCAGATCAGGTTGTGTTTATGGATGGCGGTGTCATAGTTGAGCAGGGTAGTGCAGATATTATTACTAGTCCGCAAACTGATCGTTTTAAAGATTTCCTAAATCACGTATTGTAATTTACGTAAGAAACACATCTTATTTATGTAGTTTTGCGTAGTTTTTGTGTGCTTCTCTGGCGTGCACTCGCTCGCATAACGTACAATAGAAGATTATGTGTGGCATTGTAGGATACGCAGGTTTTGGAAAAGTTTGTGCAAAACCTTTAGAAGTTTGTTTAGGTGGGTTAGAGCGTCTAGAATATCGCGGATATGACTCTTCGGGCGTAGCTTTAGTTGCTCCTGGGATGAAATGTGCGACTGTGCGAAAGAAAGCTGGTCGTTTATCTGTTCTTCGCAACGATATTGATGCAAATCCTATGCCTGAAGCGAGTGCAGCTATTGGTCATACTCGTTGGGCTACTAATGGTGCTCCTTGTGACATTAATGCGCATCCTCATACTAGTGCAGATGGCAAAATCGCGCTTATTCATAATGGCATTATTGAAAATGCTGTTGTATTAAAAGAGCAACTTCACGAAGAAGGATACGAATTTTCTTCTCAAACAGATACTGAAGTTGCTGCAAAATTACTTGGCAAAATTGCGAATGATATTGTAAACGAAACTGGTAAGCCGGATTTATTCACAGCTCTTCGTCGTACTGCAAAAATGTTAAAAGGAGCTTTCACATTACTTGCTGTTGACGTTCGTCAGCCAGGTATTGTGGCTGCCGTTCGTCACGATTCGCCGTTGGTTGTAGGTCTTGGAGACGGTGAATATTTCCTTGGCTCTGACGTTGCAGCTTTTGTTGCTTATACGGATCGAGTCTTGGAAGTTGGTCAAGATCAAGCGGTGTGCATTGGAGATGTAGATGGCAGTGGCAAAGCATCTTTGCTTCTAACTGATTTTGACAATAATATTGTTGAAAATCCTACTTGTTTTACAGTTGACTGGGATGCGTCTGCTGTAGAAAAAGGCGGCTGGGATTCCTTTATGGATAAGGAAATTCATGAAGATCCGCACGCTGTTGCAGACACTTTGCGCGGGCGTTTTGACGCTCAGGGAAATATTGTTCTTGACGAAGTTCATATTAGCCAAGACGTGTTGCGCGCAATTGACAAAATTATTGTTGTTGCTTGCGGAACGGCAAGTTACGCAGGTTTGGTTGCAAAATATGCTATTGAGCACTGGGTGCGCGTGCCGGTTGAGGTGGAGCTTGCGCACGAGTTTCGCTACCGTGACCCTATTTTGACGCATCGAACATTGGTGGTTGCAATATCGCAGTCTGGCGAAACAATGGACACTCTTATGGCTTTGCGTCACGCGCGCGAGCAGGGAAGTAGGGTTCTTGCAATTTGCAATACGCAAGGTTCTAGCATTCCGCGCGAATCTGATGCAGTTCTTTACACGCATGCAGGTCCCGAAATAGCAGTTGCATCTACTAAAGCTTTTGTTGCGCAAATAGTTGCAGCCTATATGCTTGGTCTGTTTTTGGCGCAAGTAAAAGGCACTATGTATCGCGACGAAATTCAGCAAATCGTTGCGCAATTAAAAGAGATGCCGGATAAAATTCAGCATGTACTTGATGCACAATCTGAATCAATTATGAAAGCTGCTGAGCATACTCTGGAAGCTAAATCTTTCCTTTTCTTAGGTCGACATGTTGGCTATCCTGTTGCGCTAGAAGGTGCGTTGAAGCTTAAAGAAATTGCGTATACCTTTACTGAAGGTTTTGCTGCAGGTGAGCTTAAGCACGGTCCTATTGCGCTTGTAGATGAAGGTGAGCCGGTAGTTGTGATTGTGCCATCTTCTCGCGGTCGTGATGTGCTTCATGCGAAAGTTATTTCTGGAATTGAAGAAGTTAAAGCGCGCGGAGCTTTCACTATAGCTGTTGCAGAAGAGGGTGATCCAGATGCTTCTCGCTATGCAGATATTGTGTTCTGGCGTCCTAAATGTGCAACTTTGCTAAGTCCTCTTGTAGATGTAGTTGCATTGCAATTATTTGCAATGGATATGGCAAAGTTAAAAGGTTATGATGTTGATAAGCCTCGTAATCTTGCAAAGTCTGTAACTGTTGAGTAAGCGCATAACAACGTTGAGTAACACAAAGTAACGGATGGCAAATCTTATGTCTGCATTTGCAAGAATTTTGCAACAACGCAATCATTTTGGACGCTTGCTTTTTTCGATACTTTGTGTTTTTTCTTTGCTATTTTCTTGCGGATGCGGAACTAAAGATTCTAGAACTCAAATTAGTGTTTGGTCTTGGGAACCAAGCATGAAACGACTTGCTGAAGAATTTGAACTACATAATCCGGATGTTCACGTAACTGTAAAGGATACTAGCGGATATAGCAATCTTAATAGCGCTATTCAAGATGGCTATGGTATGCCAGATGTTGTTCAATTAGAATATTTTGCTCTTCCGCAATATGCGGTAAGTGGACAGCTTTTAGATATTACTGATCGTGTGAAAAATACTCGCACTTTCTATACTCCTGGAACATGGTCTTCTGTGCAACTTGGTGGACGTGTTTACGGTTTACCAATGGATTCTGGCCCAATGGCTTGGTTTTATAATGATGACGTATTTAAGCAGGCTGGTGTAGATGCCACAAAAATACACACTTGGGAAGATTACCGTCATGCTGCTCGTAAGCTTAAAGATATCGGTGTGTATATTGCAGCAGACTCAGGTGACGCAAGTTTTTATAACGCTATGATTTGGCTTGCAGGTGGACACCCGTTTATGACTTCTCATGATGGGAAAACAGTTACTGTTAGATTGAGTAAAGATAAGGGTACTGAAGAGTTCACAAAGTTCTGGCAATCAATGATTGATGAAGGCTTGATTGACATTAGAACTACAACTTGGAGTCAACGTTGGAAGAACGGTGTTGGAGCTGGCAAGATTGCTTCTGTTTTCTCAGGAGCCTGGATGCCGTCTTTGCTTCTGGAAAATGTGCCTGGAACTGCAGGATTGTGGAAGGTGACGAATGTGCCAACTATGCACGGAGAAAAGCGTAATGCAGAAATGGGCGGTTCTTCGTTATCTGTGCTTAAATCGAGTCGTAAGCCTGAAGCAGCAATGCGATTTGTGAATTTTGTATGCCATGATATGCATGGAATTCGTACTCGTGTCAATGGTGGAGCGTTTCCTGCAGATGTTGTTACGCTTAGAGATAAGTCATTTTTAGATAGAGCTACTATTCGTGATTCACGAGGCATTGATATACCTTATTTTGGCGGTCAGAAGTTTAATCGTGTATTTGCAGATGCCGCTAATCGCGTGGATACGGGATACAGGTATTTACCTTTTGAAGTGTACTCGCGAAGTGATTTTAGAGCAACTATGGGTCGAGCATATGACTGGAGTGTTAAATCTTTAGCTAGATTAAACGTGCAAGCCATGATTGATGCTGGTGTTACTCAAGATGATGGAAGTAAATTGTGGCTCCCAGATGATCCTGGTAAACGTATTTCTTTAAAAGATGGTCTTTTATTGTGGGAAAAAGATCTTCAAGAATATGGTTACAATCAAGGATTTGTAGTTAGATAATTTCGTAACTTATTACGATTAAGTGATTTCGTAAAAGCAGCTTAATTTTGCGTAAAAGTAAGATTATTAGCAAAAGTAGTATAAATACAATAGGATAGTATAAATACATATACAATACGTGCGCACGTGATTGCAGATTAACTTAATTAATCCGTAAATGCCAATATAGGAAGTAGGCACACATGTTATTAGCAGTAGACATTGGTAATACGAATATTGTGCTGGGTTTTTTGGAAAATAACCGAATTGTTGGCACTTATCGTATGACAACAAAGTCTAATCATACATCAGACGAGTATGGCATTATGATTGCGCAATTTTTGCATTTAAGCGGATTTACAATAAACGATGTTGAAGATGTTATCGTTGCTTCTGTTGTGCCGAAAGTTATGCATTCATTCCGCGCTAGTATTATCAAATTTCTTCATATTGATCCTATGATTGTAGGCCCTGGTGTTAAAACCGGTATGAATATTCGTATTGATGAGCCAAGAACTCTTGGCGCGGATTGTTTAGCTGATTGCGTTGGTGCGTTTAGTGAATATGGAGGATCTGTACTAGTTATTGATTTTGGTACGGCAACAACTTACAACTATATAGATAAAAGTGGTGCTATTACTTGCGGACTTATTTGCACAGGTATTCGTACTGCAGCTGCGGCACTTTGGGATAACACGGCTCAGCTTCCAGAAGTGGAAATAGCTAGACCGCAGTCTGTTCTTGCAAAATCTACTAAACTCGCAATGCAAGCTGGATTATATTACAGCTTCTTGGGTGGAATTGAGCGCACAATAGAACAGTTTAAGACGGAGATTGGTGAGCCGTTTAAGGTAATTGCTACTGGCGGATTGGGTAGATTGTTTGAAAAAGACGTGAAAACGATTGACTTTTACGATCCTGACTTGATTTTCAAAGGTATGGCTGAAATTTATAAGCGCAACCTGCGGTAATGTAATGCGAATTTGCTGTTGCGGATATTCGTCATAGCGATTTCGTTTGTTGCGGCGATTTGTTATAAAAATTTSMKGTATAAATTTGTTATTAGTAAGTTGTTATACCAATTTTTCGCATTTGGGCGTATACTATGAATAGTTATGTGTAAAGATTGCGTTCGCCGGTGAACTTTCTTTGATGCGCACTTGTTTTTTGTGTACCGCTTATACGCCGGTAGGGGATTTGCTCACATGAGAGGAAGATTGATGAAGGAGAGAAGGAGAGATTGTATTCTCTCGACAATTGGTGCCGTTTCATGCGTAGTTTCTATGATTTTAAGCGTAACTGTGTTGCCTGCGATAGCTTATGCCAACGTAACGAAGAATCCATTGTTTGCTGCTGTTTTGGCTGCTGCTGCCGAGAATAATAGGGGTCAAAATAAGTCGGGTGAAGGTGGAGCTGGTAAAGAAGTTAAAGGGGATAAGGCTAAAGAGGTAGATAAAAAAGAAGGTAAGAGAAATGATGGGGCAGCTAATGGGGAAGCTAATGGGGAAGCTGGTAATGAATCTAATGGGGGGGG
>NZ_LWSR01000009.1:0-3844 GCF_001660745.1 Gardnerella sp. 26-12 | reverse complement strand
GGGGGGGGTCTGTAGATAACAGCAATGCTGGCAAAGATGCCAGTAAAATTGCTGGAAAAGGTGCTGGCAAAGATGCCAGTAAAGATGCTGTAAAATCTGGTAAATCTGACAAAAATGCTGACAAAGCTTCTAAAAAAGATAGCAAAGACGCTAACAAAGCTAAGGGCAAAGATCGCAGCACTGGTGATGGTGAGAAATTAAGCCTAGAAGAAGTTAAAAAGCTTCCTGCTTGCGTGGTTCATTATCTTCCAGACAACTTCCCTGATACAGTTCTATTCCGCCCTAAATCTGGTTCTGGAAATGCGTGTGCTATTAGTGCTGATGGGCTATCTAGTAATTTTAATAGTATTCGAAAAGCAATTTCAAATCTCAATAATGATGGCACTGGCTCAGTTGATTTTTATGGTGCAGAAGTGTATGCGTATGGGAGTCTGTCCAAGAAAGGTGTGGGTCTTTTTTCAGGGAAAAATATTAGTAGCATTGGTAACATTGACAAGTTTGATGTAAGTAACGTTACAGACATGTCTTATCTATTTAAGGATTCCTCATTAACTGATTTTAGTTTTTTGAGCGGTTGGGATGTGAGCAAGGTTACGAATATGGAGGGCATGTTCGAGGGGTGCACTGGTTTAGAAGATATTAGCGGTTTGGCTAATTGGAAGGTTGACAATGTTACGAATATGGAGGGCATGTTCGAGGGGTGCACTAGTCTGAAATCTCTTAAAGGGTTGGAAGATTGGGATGTGAGCAATGTTAGAAGTATGTCTGGAATGTTCGCGTCTGTTATTAAGGACCAAGATCAACATGATGCTTTGAATCCAGTAGTCGGGTATGCAGGTGAGATGGCGATTGCTTCGGTTAAATCTTTAAGTAAGTGGAAGACTGGCAATGTTAAGAACATGAACAGAATGTTTGAGGGTTGCACCAAGATAACAGATTTTGACGGTTTGAAAAGCTGGAATACTGAAAACGTTTCAGCAATGATCGGTATGTTCGAATACTGCAAGAGTATGAGTTCGCTTGGATTTTTGAGTGGTTGGGATGTTAGAAATGTTACAGATATGAGGGCAATGTTTGCGCTGTGCAGCAACATTGGAAGTACTGAAGGCTTGGGAGAGTGGAATGTTAGTAACGTTAAAAAAATGGATGACATGTTTGTATATTGCTCTAAGCTTAAAAATATCGAAGATTTAGCTAATTGGAATACAAAAGATAAGAGCAGTACAAGCGCATTAACTAGCACGTTTAGAATGTTCTCTAATTGCAGTTTTCTTACTAAACTTGATCCTTTGAAAGATTGGGATGTTAGCAGTGTTGAGAACATGAGCAGCATGTTTAACACTTGCGGCAGTCTTACTAGTCTTGATCCTTTGAAAGATTGGGATGTTAGCAGTGTTGAGAAGATGAGCGACATGTTCAGTAATTGTGGTAGTTTAACTAGTCTTCAACCTTTGAGCAGCTGGAATGTTGGCAGTGTTACGGACATGAGCAGCATGTTCTCCAATTGCTACTTTGAGCATATAAACCATGAAGGTGATGTAGTAGAAATAACAGGGTTGGCTGATATAAGTGCATTGAGCGGCTGGAATGTTGGCAGTGTAACGAATATGTTTAGCATGTTCAGTGGTTGTACTCGCTTGGGTAATCTTAAAGGTCTAGAAGGGTGGAATGTTAGCAATGTTACGGATATGTCTAGCATGTTTTCTGATTGCAAAAAACTTACCGGCGCTGCGGATTTAAGCAAGTGGGATATTTCAAAAGTTACGAATCTTAGTTCGATGTTTTCCAATGCAGGAGCAGAAAGTGGCGACAGTCTTATATTAGATTTCAGCAATAAGAACTTTACAAAACCTACTAATTCTGAGTCTACTACTGTTTCTGTTGATGGTATGTTTGGTGGTTTTAAAGGCACGTTGATTGCGAATAATTTGCAGTCTAGTGGTTTTGAGAATAATCCTGAGGATGATCCTATCAAAAGTCATTTTGCTGATGGCGAAATATTCTCCCTCGATGAGAATGGTCACAGCGATAATATAGTCGTAACTAATAATGTTACGATTTTAGATACAATTTCAAACAATGATGATCTTAAAAATATTGCATACTACATTCCTGTTAAAGCCAAGCTAATGGAGCCTGGCGATATAAAAAATGACAATATGACATGTGATTGCAATAGAGATTCGGGTGGCACTACTTATACTTACTATATTCCTGCACTGTATAATTCGAGTAATTTAGAGAAGAAACAGGATGAAAAATCGCAGGATTATGCGTACAGAATTGTAAAAAATAGTTTCGCTTCAAAGTTTAGAAGTGCTATAGATTCTCAATCGGGCGAAGTTATTGGTGGTGAGGAACCTGGTGGTGAACCTGGTGGTGATGAACCTGGCGGAGATGAACCTGGTGAAGGTGAAGGTGGCGATAAATCAGGTGGTGATACTGATACTGGCTCGCGTAGTGCAACGTTGAAATCGCGTGTAAAGAAACTGCGATCCGCAAGGAAATTGCGATCTGTAAGAGATGGCGATGATGAAGATGAAAATCCTGAACCTGAGCCTGACGAAAAACAGGGTAATACTTATAAAATCATGTTTAAGAAGTCAAGCGAAGGTGGTTGCACTTGGACAGAACTTGGCGATGGTGATGGTGCTGTGCCTGTTAGTAATCCAATTTCGCCTTTAGTGTTCTTTACTACGACGTACTATTTGGAGACATTTGTTCAGCCAGTGCCTTTGCCGCATACTGGCGGCCAGTCGGCTATTATGTTCACGTTCTTGTCTATTGGACTGTTCTCAATGTTTGCGGTTGCTGGGGCGTTCGGTCGTCATGGTTGGGTTGCGTCTGTGCTCTCTGGCACTGCTTTGACTGGGTTTGCGAAGGCTTTTGGCGGCGGCGCGCTCGATATTGCAGCTGGCTTTAAGCACTGCTTCGCGCATCCTGTTGTAAGTGGCTCGATGATTAAATCTGCTGTAAGTGCGGCAACCGGCTTCTTTGCTCGGTTCCGAAGTGACGATTCCACCTTTGGCAAACACACTAAACAGCGTTAAATCGCAGTGCTCAAGCAGGTCGGAGTGCGCTTACTCATTGAATACATCGGAGTGCGTTCCCGTGCGAGATGCTGTTAGAACAAGCTCGTTTTCCTTAATTATGTAAATCAATAGCCAGTCTGATTTTACATGGCATTCACGGAAGCCTAAATATTTTCCTTTAAGAGGATGATCTTGGTACGTTTCGTCAAGAATCTCTTCGTTGCGCAACTTCTCAAGTAGTATATTAACAAGATGTGTATCGTATCCGCGCTTTCTGATTCTCTTCATGTCTTTTTTAAACTGTGAAGTGTATGTCAAAGTAAGCATAATTAATCTTCCTTAAAAACGTCGTCCATCATCTCGGATACTGAGTTATAGCGTTTTGCTGGAACTTTTCCGGATAGAATATCATTTGCTTCCTTAAACGCGGCGATTGTTTCTTTATTGTATTTTGGCTGTTTTAAGTCGAATGGGAGTCCTTCTACCATAAGTGATTTGTGTAAGAACATGTTTATTGCTTCGCTAAGAGTTATGCCGAAGCTGGCGAATAATTCTTCTGCCTGCGCTTTAACATCCTTGGTGACGCGTACGTTGATGCTCGCGGTTTTCGCTGCAGTGTTTGATTTCGTTGCTGTTGCGCTGATTGCCATAATATGCTTCCTTGATTTTATACTTATAATTTTTGCTTCTATAAGCGCGTTAGTTTTCTTGACTCGTTAATTTTGTTTAATTTTGATTTGTTTTTCTAGCTTTTTGTGATATTCAGCTATCAACTTTTATTACATTCTACAATGTGTTACACTGTTTTACAA
>NZ_LWSR01000089.1:6783-22299 GCF_001660745.1 Gardnerella sp. 26-12 | reverse complement strand
ATATAAAAAATCTTGTACTAAAAGCATGTAAAGCATGTGCAAAAACCGGTAAAATGTCCAACGTATTCTGTATCACAGAAAGCCGGGCATGTCGTGTGCCACAGCATCATGCAAGTACCCAACAGCACTCATATTTTAAGAAGAACAAAAGTAGGAGGTTGTCCCTTGGCTCTTCTTGACGACGTCAAAAATGAACTCGTTTCAAACAACAATGAGCTCCCGACTGTCATTATGGCTCAAGCTGCAGCAATGATGCGCTTTGCTGGCGGCTTAAGGCCAGTAAATAATCAAGCTGTTATTCGCGCTCAGTTGGATTCTCAGCGCGCAGCTCAGTGGCTTGTTGAGGTATTGAAAACTTATTTCCAGAGGGAAGCAACAATTGCTCAAGTTTCTCGGCAAACTCCTACGGGCACTGTAGTTCGCTATGACGTGGTAGTTGAGCGTGGTGCTGCAGCACTGGCTTTGCAATCTGGTCTTCTTGATCGACGTATGAGAATTGTTGCAGGTCTTGCACCTGAGATTGTTGGTGGAAGTATCGCCCAAATCAAAGCAGCTTGGCGTGGTGCTTTCTTGGCTCACGGTGCTATTTCCGACCCTGGCAAAGCTAGCTATTTGGAAGTTGTTTGCCCAACTCATGAGGCTGCAAATGCTTTGCAAACTATGGCGGCGCGACTTGGCATTAGTGCCAAGGCTCGTCAGGTTCGTAGCTCTGAGCGAGTGACGTTGCGCGATTCTGACGCAATTGAGCGAATGTTGATTTTGATTGGCGCTCCTCGTTCTGCTCGCGAATGGACCGGTAAGCGTTCGGACGGTGAAGCTCGCGGAAAAGCAAACCGTTTGGCTAATTTTGACGATGCGAATATGCGTCGTAGTGCTAAGGCTGCTGCTGAGGCATGCGAAAAGGTTCGTCACGCATTCGATATTTTGGGCGACGATATTCCAGATAATTTGTTGATGGCTGGAAAGCTTCGTCTTGAGCATAGCGACGCAAGTTTGGAAGAGCTTGGTCACTTGGCTGATCCTCCTATTACAAAGGATGCGATTGCAGGGCGAATTCGTAGACTTTTGCAGCTTTCGGCGAAGGTTGAGAAGTCGCGTATGCAGCAGCTTTAATGCTGATTTTGCGTGATTATTGCAGAGTTAATTTTTTAATTGCGTGAGTTGTTTTTTACTTCTCGCGCTTTTTTTGTTTGCAATATTCTTGAGTATCGTCTATGAGTTTTGTAACTGATTTAGTTTTTTGGTTTTGACGAGGCTAGAAAATTTGTGTTTGCGCTTATAGCGCTCGTACACTTTGCGTGTACTCGCTGCTGAGCTTGCGTTGAAAGCACACCGTGCTTTCAACTTGAGCAAGCTCACGCTCCGAGTTGCCTTCGCGCGCTACGCTTTAAGCGCTTCGGCAGGTCGTCGCGCCCAGTCCTTCGTCGCTTTGGCTGTTAGAGGTTTTGCTGTCTGCTTTGTTCTTAAGGAATGTTGCTTCCTCAGTCCTCTTTTAGTGCTCGTAAAGAAATTCCCCCCAAACTCTGCGTGCTAATTCGTTAATAACCGTGTCTATCGCAGAGATTTTTCGATTTTTCTTCTTCGCTTGGCGAATCAGCAGCCTGCGGCTCTGACGTTCGCCGCGCTCAGTGCGAAAAATCTCAAATCTCTACCACACTAATATTCGTACTTCTCAAGCAACACCCACCCCTCACTACTAGTAAAACCGCTAGTGTTCTGTGGTGTGGTAGTAGTGCTTAGCGTGGTGTGTGCAGCAGCGCAAATGCTAGTGTTTTTTAAGCAATAAATACTCAACGTCAGCAGAGCAATAATGCTAAAGTTCACTAATCAATAAATAATCGCCGTCCGCAAAGCAATACTGCAAAGCTTCAGACGCAACGTTTGCAAAGCGCAACTGCAAAGCTACAAAACCACTTTTCGCAGAAGCATTACTGCAAAGCTACAGACGCAACGTTTGCAAAGCAATGGTGCAAAGCTGCGTTGTTCATAGGGATTGTTGAAGATGTGCGGTATAATTGCACCCGGCAATGTGTTGATGTTTGAGGCTGATTTTGTGTTTTGTTGAACGAAGTAAGCCGGCACGGTAAGCCAGTATGTAAGTCAAATATGGTAAGTCAATATGGTTTGGAAAGGATACCAATGAAGACACTGAAAGATTTGGGAGATTTGAGTGGTAAGCGCGTATTGGTTCGCGCTGATTTTAACGTTCCTCTCAAGGGTACGACGATTACTGATGATGGTCGTATTCGTGCTGCTTTACCAACCATTAAGGCTTTGCGTGAGCAGGGTGCTAAGGTGATTTTGATGGCTCACCTTGGTCGTCCAAAGGGTCAGGTTGTTCCAGAGCTTTCCTTGGCTCCAGTTGCGCAGCGTTTGGGTGAATTGCTCGGCACAAATGTTGTTTTGGCTGCAGACACTTACGGCGAAGATGCTCAAGCTAAGGTAGCTGCCATGAATAATGGCGACGTTGTTTTGCTTGAAAATGTGCGCTTCAACGCGGAAGAAACCAGCAAGGATGCTTCCGAGCGCGCAGCTTACGCTAAGAAGATTGCTTCTCTTGGCGAAGTATTTGTTTCCGACGGCTTTGGTGTTGTGCACCGCGCTCAGGGTTCAAATTACGATGTTGCTGCCGATCTTCCAGCAGCTGCAGGCTTGCTTGTTGAGAAGGAAGTTAAGGCACTTTCTCGCGCAACTGAAAACCCAGAGCGTCCTTTGACTGTTGTTCTCGGCGGCTCTAAAGTTTCCGACAAGCTCGGCGTTATTGAAAACTTGCTTTCTAAGGCTGATCGTCTTGTTATTGGCGGCGGTATGGTGTTCACATTCCTCAAGGCTTTGGGTAACGAAGTTGGTACTTCCTTGCTCGAGGAAGATCAGCTCGAGAAGGTTAAAGGATACATTGAAACCGCTAAGAAGAATGGCGTTGAGCTTGTGCTTCCAACTGATATTGTTGTGAATGCTGGCTTCCCAGCAGGGGATACTCCAGTTGCTCCAGAAGTAGTTCCAGCAGACGCTATTCCTGCAGACAAGATGGGCTTGGATATTGGTCCTGACTCTCAGAAGCTTTTCCACGATAAGATTGTTGACTCCAAGACTGTTGTTTGGAACGGTCCTATGGGTGTGTTCGAGGTTTCAGAGTTTGCAGCCGGTACTCGCGCTGTAGCTCAGGGCTTGGTCGATGCAACTAAGAACGGCACTTTCACTATAGTCGGCGGTGGTGATTCTGCTTCTGCAGTGCGCAATCTTGGATTCCCAGAAGATGGCTTCTCGCACATTTCTACTGGCGGCGGCGCTTCTCTCGAGTTCTTGGAAGGCAAGACTCTTCCAGGTTTGAGTGTGCTTGAGTAAGTAATATTGCTTGAGTAAGTAATATTTACGCGAGCAAGTATAAACTAAATATTTTCGCTTATGCCGACTTTCGATTTTATGAATCCGCTTTGTAAATCGAGGTCGGCATAACACTAATTTGCGCAATACTATTAATCTCAATCGTAAATTTTTTAAGGGTGATTATGGTTTCCAAAAGAAAGCCGTTAGTCGCTGGTAATTGGAAAATGAATTTCAATCACCGCGAAGCTACGCATTTTATACAAAAATTTGCGTGGCTACTGCGTGACGCGCATTACGACTATCACGATTGTGAAATTGCACTTATGCCTTCTTTTACTTCAATAAGAAGCGTGCAAGTTCTTGTTGAGTCTGACCATTTGCCAATATTGTACGGAGCTCAAGCTGTTTCTGTTACTGCTCAAGGTGCTTTTACTGGTGATGTTTCTGCAGATATGCTTGCAAGTCTTGGATGTTCAATGGTTATTGTTGGTCATTCTGAAAGACGCAAGTATCATCCTGAAGATGATGCAAATATAGTTGATCAAGTTCGAGCTGTTCTTGCCGCAGGAATGCAGCCAATTCTTTGCGTTGGTGAAAGTCTTAAAGAACGTCAACAGGGTGTTGCGCTCGATTTTGCTGTAGGGCAAGTGCATGATGTAACGCGCGATTTAGACGCGAAGCAAGCTAAGCGTTTAATTATTGCGTACGAGCCAGTTTGGGCAATTGGTACTGGTATGGTTGCCACTGCTAATTCAGCTCAGGAAGCTGCATTGGCTATTCGTGAAGACTTGCGCGTTACGTTCGGTGACGATGTTGCAGATACTGTCCGTATTCTTTACGGCGGATCTGTAACTTCTTCTAATGCTTCAAGTCTTATCGCGGAGCCAGATGTCGATGGATTCTTAATTGGTGGTGCTTCTCTTGATGCGCAAGAACTTGCTAATATTGTGCGACTAACGGCTGCGCAAACACGTTTAGAGACTAAATAAGCTTAAGCGGTCAAAGGTTATTATTAAACTTAATCGGGTACTGTAAAACAGGAGGTTGGTTGTGTCCACTGTGAAGATTATTTTGCAGGTGTTGCTTGTGCTCACTAGCATTTTGCTCACATTGTTAATTTTGATGCACAAGGGCAAGGGCGGCGGCCTTTCCGACATGTTCGGCGGCGGTTTAACGAAGAACGCTGGTAGCTCTGGTGTTGCAGAAAAGAACTTAAATCGTTGGACGGTTATTATAGCGTTGATTTGGGTGGCTGTTATTGTTGCCTTGAACCTTATGACTAAGTTCTCACTTATCTAAGTATTCTTTTAAGCGCGTAGTCGAAAGATTGCGCGCTTTTTATTTTATAAATCAAAATTTATGGGCTTGTGTGTGATCTTGCGTACGCGCTTGCATTTGTGCGATTTACAAATTCATTATGCACATTAAAAATAGTGGGTAACTATAATGCTTCGTTTTTCTCCTTCTTTAGTAATTGCTGATCTTGACGGCACAATGCTTCACGATTCCGATACTTTTGAAGGCCGCTTTTTAAGCAGCGAAACTGTGCAGGCTGCTGAGCGTTTGCACGAATCTGGTATTCCGCTTGCTATTATTACGGCTCGTCCTGTTGGAAGCGCTTTTGATTTTGTTCACGATTTAAAAGCTCAAGTTTGCGCGTATCTAAACGGTGCGCTTATTGATTTTGATTGCGTTCACAGCACTATTTCTGAACTTACTTCGCAGCGAAGCATTGATACTCTTACTCGCTTTGGTTTTGACTCTAATCTTGCTGCTGATGTTTGCCTGCGATTGCTTGATAAAATACCTACGCTCCGTCTTGGTATTGTGATGAACGACGTTCGTTACACTAATTTTGATGTTCGTATGCTTTGGAACGAGCAGGATTTTATTATTACAGATTTTTCCAATGTTCCAAGTGGCATAGCAGACAAAATCATTATTGTGCCGCGAGATTGCGAGAAGGAACAGCTTCAGCGTATTATTCCGGATGATTTTTCCTTGCATATTAGCGAAGATGTTTTGTGGATGCTTACGAATCCCCTTGCGAACAAGGGGCATGCTTTGAACGTTATTTGCAATCGTTTGGGTGTAAAGCCTAGTAGCACAGTCGTTTTTGGAGACGATATTATAGATATCGACATGTTCCGTGCCGGTGGTTATGGGGTAGCGGTGGCGAATAGTAATCCGCGTTTGCTTGCGATTGCGGACGAAGTTTGCGATTCCAACAATGACGACGGCGTTGCTCAATGGCTTAATTCAAACCTTTTTACTAGATTGTGAGTAAAAATGAGTAAGCAAATAATCGAAACAGAAAGATTAATCTTGCGCGCTTGGGCTCAAGACGACGCTGAAGATTTGTTTAAGTATGCCACGGATCCAGATGTGGGTCCTATTGCAGGATGGCCTGTTCACAAAAGTATTGAGGATAGCAAATCTATTATTAAGAATGTTTTTCTTAATGCAAAAGAATGTTATGCTGTGTGCTTAAAGCCGAGTAACAAGGCAATTGGATGTATTGAATTAAAACTTAACGGTCATACAGATATGACTTCTAGTGATAGCGAATGCGAACTTGGATATTGGGTTGGTAAGCCTTTTTGGGGTAACGGTTATATTCCGGAAGCGGCGAAAGCTTTGATTCAGTACGGTTTTGACGAGCTTAACATGACGACTATTTGGTGCGGATATTACGATGGTAACAATAAGTCGAAGCGCGTTCAGGAAAAGTGTGGTTTTGAAGCATATTGCGTGGATTCTTCCGTTGACGTGCCACTTATGCACGAAACTCGCGTACGCCATCGTAACGTTTTAACCAAATCTCGCTGGCAAACTCTTTCTGGCAAGTAATCACCGTTATTTTCTCAGTTGGTTAATCTGCTTGAGTGCTCCAATTGTAGGGAGTTTTCCTCTCGTTTGGAGTGCTCCGCAAACAAAAACCGCACATGTGTGAATTAATCCACGAACATGTGCGGTTTATGTTTATTTATTACTGATTAATCAAATCAGGCGTTTACGCGATCGATGCCGGACTGCACGTCAGCAATCACGGAATCCCAAGACTTGATGAAGGCGGCAACACCGTCGGCCTCAAGCTTGTCGGTAACGTCCTTAATGTTGATGCCAAGCTCAGCAAGCTTGTTCATAACAGCGTGGCTCTCTTCGTAAGTGCCCTTAACGGAAGCAGCGCCGTTGCCGTGATCAGCAAGAGCGTTCAAAGTCTTTTCTGGCATGGTGTTCACAACATGCTCAGCAACCAACTCGTCAACGTACTTGCAGTCGGAGTAAGCTGCGTTCTTGGTGCCGGTAGAAGCCCAAAGTGGACGCTGCTTCTTAGCACCCTTGGCTTCAAGCTCAGCCCAACGTGGGTCAGCTGCGAACTTCTTTTCGAAGAGTTCGTAAGCCAAGCGAGCGTTAGCAACAGCAGCCTTGCCTTCAAGAGCCTTAGCTTCATCGGAGCCGTTAGCTTCGAGGAGCTTGTCAACAGCGCTATCAACGCGGGAGACGAAGAAGGAAGCTACGGAACCAATGTGCTTCAAGTCGTGGCCGTTAGCATCTGCCTGAGCAATACCTTCGATGAAGGCGTCGATAACCTGCTCGTAGCGCTCGAGGGAGAAGATCAAGGTTACGTTCACAGAAATACCCTTAGCAAGGGTAGCGGTGATAGCTGGAAGACCTTCCAAAGTTGCTGGAATCTTAATCATAACGTTTGGACGATCAACCTTTGCCCAAAGCTCTTCAGCCTGCTTCTCAGTGTTAGCAGTATCGTGAGCCAAGCGTGGGTCAACTTCGATGGAGACGCGGCCGTCAACGAAGTCGGTCTTTTCAGCGATCTCGCGGAAGATATCGGTTGCGTTACGAACGTCGGTGGTGGTCAACTCGCGGATAGCGGTTTCAACGTCGACCTTGCCGAGTTCCTTAAGCTGTGCATCGTATGGGCCAACCTGGCTCAAAGCCTTCTGGAAGATGGATGGGTTGGTGGTAACGCCAACAACATTCTTATTAGCAATCAAATCCTGCAAAGAGCCGGACTCAATGCGGGTACGGGACAAATCGTCCAACCAAATAGAAACGCCGGAATCGCTGGTGCGCTGCGTTGCTTCAGTCATGTTATCTCCTTAACACTGTGCTCCACCAATTGGGGCACGTCGGTATTTTGGCGTTTTTACAAGAAACAGCGGTTGATGTCGAACCAACGGTAGCTCGGCATCAACACGCCGTCGCTGTCTCTTGTGAAGTGTTTCGTTAGCACTTCTAGTTTTGTGACATATCAATTTTATTTTGATACATCAAGCTTTATTTCGCTTATTTACTTAGGCGCGAGCTTCTTCGATAGAAGCCTTAGCAGCTTCTACTACGTGCTCAGCAGTAATGCCCAAGTCAATCATGTTCTGACCGCCGTCACCCTGCAAGCCGTACTGTTCGATAGAAACAGCCTTGCCGCAATCGCCAAGATACTTGTACCAAGGCAATGCCAAGCCAGCTTCGATGGAAACGCGAGCCTTGACGGACTTTGGCAAGATTGCTTCCTTGTACTCTTCGTCCTGCTCTTCGAACCATTCGAGAGATGGCATGGAAAGAACGCGAGCCTTAATGCCTTCAGCAGCCAAAGTCTTGGCACCAGCAACAGCCCACTGAACTTCGGAACCGGTTGCCATGATGATTACGTCTGGAGTGCCTTCGCAATCAACCAAAACGTAAGCGCCGTGCTTCACGCCTTCGCGAGCCTTTTCAGCAGTCTCAGCGAGGGTTGGAACGCCTTGGCGGGTCAAAATCATAGCAGTTGGATAGCTGTTCTTCTTCTCGAAGAAGTAACGGTAAGCTTCAGCAGTCTCGTACTCATCTGCAGGGCGCACAACCTCAAGCTGAGGAATAGCGCGGAAAGCAGCCAAGTGTTCGATTGGCTGGTGAGTTGGACCATCTTCGCCCAAAGCTACGGAATCGTGGGTCCAAACGTAGAGATTTGGAATCTCCATCAAAGCAGCCAAGCGAACTGCTGGGCGCTCGTAGTCAGAGAACTGGAAGAAGGTGCCGTTGAATGGGCGAGTGTCAGAACCAAGCAAAATACCGTTGGTAATAGCACCCATTGCGAACTCGCGCACACCGAAGTGAAGCTGACGACCGTACTCGGAAACGTTTGGCCAAGTGCGGGTTGCGTCTTCGGATGGACCGAAGGAGTCAGCGCCCTTAATGTTGGTGTTGTTGGAGCCGCCCAAATCAGCGGAACCGCCCCAAAGTTCTGGCATAACAGCAGCAATTGCGTTAAGAACTGCGCCGGAAGCCTTACGGGTAGCAACCTTGGAACCGACTTCGAAGCCAGCGACCAAGTCGTCAATAGCCTTGTCGAATCCTTCAGGAAGCTTGCCAGCCTTAAGACGCTCGTAAAGAGCAGCCTTATCTGGGTTTGCAGCAGCCCACTTTGCAAGAGCCTCATCCCAAGCCTTGTGAGCAGCCAAGCCGCGCTCTGCAACCTTGCGAGCATGAGCCAAAGCCTCTTCGTCGATTGGGAATTGAACTTCTGGGTCGAAACCGCAAAGTTCCTTCAAGCCCTTAACAGCTTCTTCGCCAAGCTTGGAGCCGTGGGAAGCTTCATTGTTAGTCTTGCCTGGGGTTGGCCAAGCAATCAAAGTATTAACCTTAATGAAGTGAGGCTTATCGGTAACTTCCTGAGCCTTTTCAATAGCAGCAGCCAAAGCCTGAACGTCTTCCTTGTAGGAGCCGTCTGGCTGGATGAAGCTAACTTCATCGGTGTACCAACCGTATGCACGGTAACGAGCAAGAATATCTTCAGAGAAGGTGAGCTTAGTGTCACCTTCAATCTGAATGTGGTTTGCATCGAAGATTACAGTCAAATTGCCAAGCTTCTGGTTTCCAGCCAAGGAAGCAGCTTCAGAAGAAACGCCTTCCTCAACGTCGCCTTCGCCGCAGATAACCCAAACCTTGTGATCGAATGGGGAAGTGCCAGCTGGAGCTTCTGGATCAAGAAGACCGCGCTCAAAGCGCTGGCCGTAAGCGAAACCAACAGCAGAAGCAAGACCCTGACCGAGTGGGCCAGTAGTCATTTCGATGCCTGGAGTCAAGCCGTATTCAGGGTGACCTGGAGTACGCGTGTCTGCACCGCCACGGAAATACTTGAGATCGTCAAGAGTCAAGCCGTATCCAGAGAAGAACAACTGCACGTATTGCGTAAGCGAAGCGTGACCGCCAGAAAGAATAAAACGATCGCGGCCAGCCCACTTTGGGTCAGCTGGATCGTGCTTAATGAAATGCTGGTACAATGTGTACGCAATCGGTGCTAATGAAACAGGGGAGCCAGGATGTCCGTGTCCTGCTCGCTCAACAGCATCAGCCGAGAGAACCTTCGCCATTTTTACGGCGCGCTCGTCTAATGCAGACCAGTTGAAATCGGTCATGTAATCTACTTTCCTTCCAATAATCCGGGTTTTTAAGCACAGCTTACGCTGGCTTTTTACCCTCTCATTGCCCTTCAATCCTATCTTTCGCGCGCGACGAATATGTTACAAAGTGTGTCAAAAGTTTGCTTTTATGTTCTGTTGCGTGCTAAGAAATAGACTACTATAGGAATATAGTATTTAGAGTGTTTGTAAGGAGTGGTAATGCAGTCACGACGCATGATGATTTTGCGCGCAGTTGTTGAGGATTATATTCGTTCTCAAGAGCCTGTTGGTTCTGCGGCTCTTGCAAAGCATCATCAGCTTGGTGTGAGTTCAGCTACTATTCGTAACGATATGTCGGCTTTGGAAGAGGAGGGATACCTTGTTCAACCGCACACTTCTGCAGGTCGTATTCCTACTGAAAAAGGCTATCGCTACTTTGTTGACGGTTTGGCTTCTGTTATTCCGCTTTCTGAACCGCAGCGTCGCGCTATACGTAACTTTTTAAGCGGATCTGTTAGTTTGCAAGATACTTTGCAACGTTCCGCGCGTCTTCTTGCAAGTATTACGGGTCAAGTCGCTCTCGTAGCATCTCCAGCATTGTCTAAGTCAAAAGTAAAAAGAATTGAGATTGTTCAAGTATCGTCTTCTACGCTTTTGGTTGTTGTGATTACAGATGCTGGAGGCGTAGCTCAGCACATGATTCAAGCAACTACTATAAATTCAAATGACTTATTGCATCTAACTAATATGGTTAATGAGTGCTGCATTGGGCTATCTCTTTCATCTGCTTCACAACGCGTTTATGCGCTCGCAAATCGCAAGGATTTAGCGTCAGCTTTGCAAATTATTAGTCAACTTGCTAACGCTTTAGAAGATATGCATGACGGTGAGCATACTCACGACTTATATATGGCTGGAGCTTCTCAACTTGCGCATAGACAAAGTATTGTTGATTTTGCTTCACTTTTTGACGCACTCGAAGAACAGGCTGTTATTATGCGACTGATGACTTCGTTAAGTGAGGAAGCAAGCGATTGTGCAAGTGGTGTTAGTGTTGCAATCGGCTCGGAAACGCACACTCCTGGTTTGCTTAACGCTTCTGTTGTAACAAGCACTTACGGATACAATGCTGATTCTGACTCTGCGTTTATTGGATCAATTGGTCCTACGCATATGGATTATGCTGCAACGATGACTGCTGTTAAGGCTGTTGCGCGCTACCTTAATTCGTTTATATCCGAAAATTCATAAAACGTGGCTGGTTTATGGCTGGTTATTCGGCTTATGTCTGGCTGTGCCTTATGCAAGAATGATTTTAGAAAAAGGTAAAAGGGGAATTAATTGACTGATTACTACAAAGTTCTAGGCGTTGATCACAATGCTAGCGACGACGAAATTCGCAAAGCCTATCGCAAAATGAGCCGCAAATATCATCCTGATATTGCAGGCGCTGAGTTTGAAGAAAAGTTTAAGGAAGTAAATGCTGCCTACGACGTGCTTTCTAATCCTGAAAAGCGTCGAATGGTAGACATGGGTGTTGATCCTAACGATCCTTCTGCAGGAAGTGCCGGAGCTTCAGGTGCTGGTTTTGCAGATATGGGCATGGGCGACATTTTCAGCCAGTTCTTTGGCGGTTCTTTCGGTAATTCGCAAGGACCAATTTCGCGTGTGCAGCCTGGCGATGATGCGTTAGCTGAGGCTCGTATTGATTTGAAAACCGCTATTTTTGGCGGAAATGTTAGCGTACGGTTAACTACTTTTGGCGTTTGCAAGGATTGCTCTGGTTCCGGTTCTGCCGACAATTCCGCTCCAGAACAGTGCTCTGTGTGTCACGGTTCTGGCTTCTGCCAAAAAGTTGTGCGCACTATGCTCGGTCAAATGATGTCTTCGATGCCTTGTGAGCATTGCGAAGGTCACGGCACGATTATTAAGAATATTTGCCAAAACTGCCACGGTCATGGTCGTGTGCGTTCAATTCGTGAAGTTGGAGTGAACGTGCCGGCTGGAATTCGTGACGGTAGTCGTTTGCGCTTAGCTTCCCAAGGAAGCGTTGGTGAGTGCGGCGGTCCTGCCGGCGATTTGTACGTTGATATTCATATTCGTGCAGATAAGCAATTTACTCGTAACGAGGATGATTTGCATTGTTGGATTACAGTTCCTATGAGCTGGGCTGTTCTTGGTCGTAGTCTTGAAATCGACACTTTTGATGGTGCTCAGAAAATAACGATTCCTGCAGGCTGCCAAAATGAAGACACTATTACTTTGCCAAATCTTGGTGTGACGAAGCTTCGTTCTAAAGATCGCGGAAATATCGTGGTTCATGTGCTAGTGCAAACGCCTTCTAAGTTGAATGATGAAGAGCGTGCTTTGATTGAAAAATTTGCTAAATTGCATGATAGTTCTATGAAGCAAGTGCAGCAGCATTCGTTAAGTGAGCAGTCGAGTGAGCGTAAAGGTTTCTTTAGTAAATTAAAGGAAGCTTTTGCCGGCTGATTTTACGGATTTAATTTACTGCTTTAAACGGCTTTAATTTACGGCTTTGATTTAAAATAGTGGGGAAATATGGCATTACCAATATTGTTTGCTGGAACTCCGGAAGTTGCGGTTCCGTCTCTTCGCGAGTTAACTAAAGATAGTGAGCATTTTGATGTTCGCGCTGTTCTTACGCGACCGGACGCTCCGACTGGTCGCGGTAGAAAGCTTGTGCCAAGCCCTGTGAAACAGGCTGCTCTTGAGCTCGGCTTGCCAGTGCTTGAGTCGGATCCTAAAAATGAAGATGTGTTTCTTGAACAGCTTGCGGCAACCGGTGCAAAAGCTGCAGCAGTTGTAGCATACGGCAAGATTTTGCGACAGAATGTTTTAGACGCGTTGCCGCTCGGCTGGTATAATCTTCATTTTTCGCTTCTTCCGCAATGGCGAGGTGCAGCTCCTGTGCAGCGCGCAATTTGGGCTGGGGATGATATTACAGGTGCTACGGTTTTTCGCATTACGCGCGGCATGGATTGTGGGCCTATTTTGGCGCAGTTTACTACAAAAATTGAGTCTCACGAAAATTCTGGCGATCTTCTTGCACGACTTGCAAACGACGGCGCGCCGCTTCTTGCAGCATCTCTTCGCGGCATGGAAACTGGTGAAATTGTGCCGGTTGAGCAAGATCAAACTCCTCAAGAAGTTGCGCAAAAAATCACTGTTGAAGATGCTCATATTGATTTTCATGCGCCAGCTTTTGCAGTCGATCGTCAAATTCGCGCTTGTACGCCAAATCCGGGCGCGTGGTGCGAGCTTCATGCGGACGATGAACATAATGCGGATCCGATTACTTTGCATGTTTTACGCGCAGTTCCGGCAGATGCTAACGATCCGCATGCTCAAGATTTTAATCAGCTTGATCCTGGAAAATTGCTTGCTGGTAAGAAGCAAGTTTGGGTCGGTACTTTAAGCGGCGCACTTGAGCTTTTGGAAGTAAAAGCGCAAGGTAAGAAAGCTATGAAAGCGGCAGACTGGGCGCGCGGAGCTAGGCTTTCGGCAGCAGCTTACTGCGCATAAAATTATGATTATGAACTTTTCTTCGGTGTTGCCAACTTTGTCTAAACCAGGGCTTTTGGTTATGGATGTTGATGCAACGCTTATTGAGGAAGAAGTTATCGATTTGCTCGGTGCAGAAGCTGGATGCGGCGATGAGCTTTCTGCGATTACAGCGCGAGCAATGCGTGGCGAAATTACTTTCGATACTTCCTTGCGTTCGCGCGTGAGTATGCTTCGCGATTTGAATATTGACGAGTGCAAAAAGCGTATTATTTCTAAAATTCATGTAACTAAAGGCGCGAATGTTTTAATTGACACGCTTCATGCGCACGGATGGAAAGTTGGCGCAGTTTCTGGCGGTTTTCATGAGATTTTGGACGAATTTTTGCCGAGTTTGAATATTGATTTTTGGGCGGCTCACCATTTAGAGTCTATTGACGGCAAGCTTACTGGCAACGTACTTGGAAATATTGTTAATGCTAATGCAAAAGTTGAAGCGCTTAGAACTTGGGCAACTAATCTTGGAATTGATCGCGAACAAACTGTTGTAGTGGGGGATGGAGCGAACGATATTTCAATGATTAAATTCGCTGGATTAGGCGTAGCTTTTTGCGCAAAACCAACAGTTCAAGCGGCTACTCCTTACTGCATTCTTACTCGCGATTTAAGCGCTGTCTTACGTTTTTTGAATGCGAATTAATACGTTTTTAAAAGTAAAAGTTGAGTAATGTACGTAGGCAATGTAAAATTGCGAATGATGATTAAAGATTAATGATTAAATTTTTTGTGAAAGTTCTGTATCTTTTAACCGCAGAGCTTAAATGTGTTGGTGAATCTTTCTATTGTTGAGTAAAATAAAGTTAATTTATGGGAGAGAGAGTGTGCATAAATACGGGAATTTATGCATTTAGGGTAGGGAGTGTAAGTTGAATTTACGAGAAGTTGCGCTTGAAGTTGCGCGTATTTTGGAAGATGTTGGTAAACATGCGTATCAGGATCAATTAAGCCCTCAAGATATGACGTCGATTGCGTTGGGTGATCCTAATAAATCTGAATCTGGTTTTGGCGATAAGCTCGTGCGTTTTATTCAAAATCGTTTGACTTATGTGAATCCTTTCCAAGGTTTTTGGCAAACTAAGCCGGAGCAGTGCAATCCAGGAGAACGTTTTTGGTGCGTTGGAAACGTTGACGGTGCTATTAATTTTAATCGCGATATGGCTGAGTGGACTCTTACGGTTTCGCTTTTTGAGTTTAACGATGAAGGCTCCGCTCGTCCGGTTCTTGGCGTTGTGCACGCTCCTGCGTTGGGATTGACTTATTTGGCTGCAAAGGGTCAGGGTGCTATTCGTATTCGTAGAACTCCGCAAGGAGAGAAGCGTGAGAAGATTACGCCTTCCACAACTTCTACTTTGCAAGGATCTGTGGTTTGTTATGGAATGTCTTATATACCTGGTGAATCTAAGCGCGCGCTTGACGTAGTCGCTTCTGTTGAAGAGGGCTGCCCTGCGGATATTAAGCGTATTGGACCTGCGTCGCTCGACTTGTGCAAGGTGGCAGATGGCACTTATGACGCTTATTTTGAGCCTCACTTGCATCATTGGGATATTCCAGCTGTTTCTGCTGGTGCCGTGGTTGTGCTAGAAGCGCAGGGTCAGGTTTGCCAGTGGGATGGAAACCCTATTCATTGGCGACGCGAAAATGACGTAGTTGCTTCTAACGGTTTGCTTATTAACGAGTTAAAGCCGTATCTTAAATAAGCAATATTCTTGCGTAAGTAACTAATATTCTTGCGTAAGTAGTTAATAGTCTTACGTAAGCAGTCAATAACATTACGCAAGTAACTCGTAGCCTTGCGTAAGCATTCAATTATCTTGCGGCGTATCGTAATTTTTTTTTCATAAATATTATGACGTCTTAACATGTAATTTATACGTATTCATGCGTGATTTGCGAATTATGTGATTTACGCTACACAAATTATTGCATGAAAAGGTTTGCAATGTATGAATAGTTGAGTACCATATAACTTGTACGAATGTCAGTTTGCACATTTTTATGCATGCTTGAAACGTATTAAGAGAGTATGAAGCGTTGTGTAAATAGCAAATTGGTATGAAACAAAGAGGCGAATGCTAATTTGTTTGGCTGCTGCATTATTGCATATTACAAGTTATGCATAAGCAGAAACATAAAGAAGACACATTATTGAAATGAGGAATAATGACGAAGAAGATTATGAGTGCGAAGCATCTTGCCGATTTGCAAA